>NZ_JBJDRI010000026.1:0-63862 GCF_044987425.1 Microbacterium sp. ZW T5_56
AGTCGCCGCTTGTGAGACCACGCCCCGGGCTGGTCTCACAAAGCGTTGCGACACACGGCGGTGGCAACAGAAGCTGAGAGCGGTCAGCTGGAGGCGGTCGCGGATGGCGGCTGAGTGGAGGAGCGGGCCGCGGCGCGGGTGTCGGAGCCGACCTCAGCCACTGGCCGGGGCGGTGGCGAAGGCTGTGGTCTCATGATCTGCTCTCTTCGGCGCGCCCAGTCGCCGCTTGTGAGACCACGCCCCGGGCTGGTCTCACAAAGCGTTGCGACACACGGCGGTGGCAACAGAAGCTGAGAGCGGTCAGCTGGAGGCGGTCGCGGATGGCGGCTGAGTGGAGGAGCGGGTTTGCGGCGCGGGTGTTGGGGCCGACCTCAGCGCTGGCCGGGGCGGCAGCCAGGACTGTGGTCTCACGATCTACTCTCTTCGGCGTGCCCAGTCGCCGCTTGTGAGACCACCCCAGGCGCTGGTCTCACAAACGTCGTGACGCACCGCGGTGGCAGCAGAAGCTGAGAGCGGTTCAGCCCAGGAGACGGTCACCGGACGGCGGCTGAGTGGAGGAGCGGGCCGCGGCGCGGGTGTTGGGTCGACCTCAGCGCTGGCCGGGGCGGCAGCCAGGACTGTGGTCTCACGATCTGCTCTCTCCGCCGCGCCCAGTCGCCGTTGGTGAGACCACGCCGGGTGCTGGTCTCACAAAACGTCGTGACGCACCGCGGTGGCAGCAGAAGCTGAGAGCGGTTCAGCTCGGGAGTCGGTCAGGGGACGGCGGCTGAGCTGAGGGGCGAGCCGCGGCGCGGAGGGGCGAGCCGCGGCGCTGAAGGGCGGCCTGCGGCGCTGAAGGGCGGGCTGCGGCGCGGGTGGTGGGTCCGAGCTGAGCCACAGGCTGGGGCGGACGCGAGGGCTGTGGTCTCACGATCTGCCTTGTCCGCCCCGGTCCAGGCGCATCTTGCGAGACCACGCCGCACGCTGGTCTCACAAGACGTCGTGACACACGGCGGGGGCTGCAGAAACTGAGAGCGGTTCACATCAGGAGGCGGTCACGGGACGGCGGCGCGGAGGAGCGGGACGGAGGAGCGGAGGGCGTGAGCCCCGACGCCGATGTAGGGGCGGCGGCCGGGGGAGGTGGACAGCGCTGTGGTCTCACCATCTGGCTCTCTCCGCCCCGTGCCGGCGCATGTTGTGAGACCACGCCGGGCGCTGGTCTCACAAACGTCGCGACGCAGCCCGGCGACAGCAGAAGCTGAGAGCGGTTCAGCTCAGGAGACGCTCGCGGACGGCGGCGGCGGAGCGAAGCAGCGCGCCGCGGCACGGCGCATCGGGGCCCAGCTCCGACAGCCGGAACTCGATCGGGAACATGAGTCGGCGGGTGATGGCCTCCTGCAGCAGGGCGGGCAGCGTCGACTCCGACCGCGGGATCGTCGTGTTGAGGATGATGGCGTGCGGGTCCAGCGTGAGTGCCATCGCGGCAGCACCGAGCGCGATCTGCTCTGCGAACGCACGCACGGCGTCGAGCGCGGTCGGATCGCCCTCGTCGGCGGCCTCGAAAGCCTCCGCCACGGTGTCCGCACTGCCCGCCGTGAGCGCGAGACGAGCGCCGCGCCAGCCGATGTTCGCCAGTGATCCGATCTCGCCCGCCGCACCGTTCGCGCCCATCGCCACCTCGCCGTTGATGATCGAGGCGGCCGAGATCCGGTGCCCCGTCCGCAGCAGCACCACGGTCTCGCCCGGCACGACGGATCCGGACATCGCCTCGAGGTGCGCCGCCAGCTTCGTGTCGTTGTCGAACGACACCGCAACGGTCGGGAAGGCGGCCAGGACACCCGTGCGCAGGTCGTCCGTGATCCATGCGGGCACCACATGGCTCAGCACCGGTGACCCGGTCGGGTCGATCACCGCCGGCATCCCCACGACGAGCGAGTCGATGCGTTGAGAATCCAGCCGGCCATCCTGCACGAGCGCGTCCACCATGGCGCGGATGGCGGCGAGCGCGGCACGCGAATCGCGCAGATCCGTCTCCCACCGCAGGGGATGCGTGAGCACGCCGCCGCGCAGATCGCTCGCCAGCCCGGTGATCGCGCCGGGACCGATGTCCACCGCGATGAGTGAGCCGCGCGCCGCGTCGAACGCGAATCGGCGCGCCGGTCGTCCTGCCCGACCTGTGCGTGTGGTCTCCACGGTGACGTAGCTGGATTCGGTGAGGTCGGCCAGCACCGCCTCCACGGTGGTGCGGGAAAGCCCCGTGGCCTCGGCGAGCTGGGTGGAGGTGAGGGCCTTGTCCGCGTCCCACAGGCTCGCGAGCACCGCGCGCTCGTTGAGCCGGCGCATCATCGCCAGATCGGTGCCCGTGATATCGCTCGCCATGCAATCTGGAATATCACAGCGGCGCACGCCGCGTCATCTCGGGATGCGCCCACCTGACGGGCCTAGGATTTTTGACGTGTCCGAGATCGTCGTCCGCCCTGCCCGCACCGATGATGTGCGTGCCATCCACAGCCTCCTCGAGCCTCTCGTTGATCGAAAGATCCTGCTCGGCAAGGAGATGGTGGCGCTGTATGAGGCGGTGCAGGAGTTCATGGTCGCCGAAGTCGACGGACAGATCGTTGGCTGCGGTGCACTGCACGTCATGTGGCGCAGTCTCGGTGAGGTGCGCACGCTGCTGATCCGCGAGGACTGGCTGCGACACGGCATCGGCGGCCGCATCGTGGACGCTCTGGAGGAGAAGGCCCGCGCGCTGGGCCTGCGGAGGCTGTTCTGCCTCACCTTCGAGGTGGAGTTCTTCTCCCGCCACGGCTTCGAGCCGATCGACGAGAAGCAGGTGGTCAGCGACGAGGTGTACGCGCAGCTGCTGCGCAGTCCCGATGCCGGTGTCGCGGAGTTTCTCGACCTCGCGCACGTGAAGCCCAACACTCTCGGCAACACGCGCATGCTGAAGCAGCTGGGCCACACCGGGCGGGCGTAGCGGCCGACGCTCGGTGCGTCCTCAGGCCCGGCGGGGGCGAGCGGATTAGCCTGGTGTCGTGATGAACGCCACCCCTCGTCGTCGGCAGTCGCCCGCCGTGTATCGGCGCCGGCGCTTGGCCGTGCTGCTGGTGTTCCTGGTCGTCGCCGCCGTTGTGGCGGTGCTGATCTGGCAGCCGTGGCGCACCGGAGCCGCGACTCCCGACGCGACCACGTCGCTGACGACTCCGCCGGCCGGCGATTCCGTGCCCCCTGCGGCGGACGCGCCGACGACGGATACTCCCGCGAGCGATGCGCCGGAGCCGTCCGGGGCGCCGATGAGCACCGAGCCGCAGGCGTGCACGGCGCAGCAGGTGTCGGTGACCGCGGCCACGGACAAAGATCAGTACGCGGCCGGGGAGAATCCGCAGCTCACGCTCACCCTGTCGAACACCTCGGCGGCACCCTGCACCCTGGATGTGGGAACCGCCCTGCAGGTCTTCAGCATCTCGAGCGGGAGCGATGTGTACTGGCGCTCCACCGACTGCCAGGCCAACCCCACGAACCAGGCCGCGACGATCGAGGCGGGACAGACCGTGTCCTCGCAGACTCCCGTCATCTGGGACCGCACACGGTCGGATCCGGCCACCTGTGACGATCCCAATCGCGAGGTCGCCCCTGCTGCCGGCGCGTCGTACCATCTGACGGTCTCGATCGGCGGCATCGCCTCCACCGAGACCCGCCAGTTCCTCCTCTACTGACCCGCGAGACTTCCGTCTGTGGGTGAGAATCACCGCAACGCGCCGATTCTCGCCCACAGAGGGAAGTCTCGCGGACATGAGAGGGTCGCATGGTGGCGGCGAGTGGTATAGGCTGAACGCAGCTCCCGGATCACTCGATTGTGAGTTGTCCCCAGCAGCGAATGCCGGCAAACGTCCCCAACTTCAGCCGATGCATCAATCGTTCCGGAGAGCAGCGGGCCCTCTCACATGCCCCGGCCCCCAATGGGTCATCTGAGAGGGCCCACCCCCTCTCTCGATCGCGGTGACGCGCGCCGAGCCAGATACCCTGGATTCATGGCGTCGGCTCGCAAGAAGATCACCACGAAAGAGTTCCGTTCCGAGGCGCTCGCACAGGCGCTGGAGAAGCAGGACATGGCTGCCGTCGCGCTGGCGCTGCGAAACGGCAACACGGTGGTCCCGCTGCTCAAGCCGGGTGGCCGGGACAACCCGCTCGACGGCGGCGAAGTGTGGACCTATCGTGATTCGACAACGGGGCAGGTGGCTCTGCTGCTGTTCAGCGACGCTCGCAACAAGCCGGCCAATCTCCCGCCCGGGGTCGGCCTGTTCTCGCCGCTGTGGCTGCACGACTTCCTCGAGGAGCACCGCGACGAGATCACGACAGTGTTCTTCGACATCGCCGGTCCGCATGCGATGCAGGCGGACGTCGACGACCTGCGTGCGGCGCTGGCACTGTGAACGTCGCTCTGCGCCGCGGCGCGCTCGTCGCCGCCGTCCTGCTCGTCGGTGGAATCCTCACTGGCTGTTCTGCCTTCTCAGCAGCGGGCGATGAGGAGGTCCCGGATTCCGGACCGGTCGCGTTCTATCCGAAGGCGAGTTCCGACCTCACTGACACCGCGACGGGAACGCTGACGGCGACGGCCGACTGCGTCTCGGTTACCGCCGAGGACGGCAGCTCGGTGCTTCCCGTGTTCCCGGTGGGCCAGGCGACATGGGATGGGGCCACGCTCACGACCGCCACTCAGACGGTCGCTGCGGGCGGAGAGATCGACCTCCGCGGCGGATATGTCGACAACGGACTCATCGGGCCCGTCACCTACGTTCCCGCCGGATGCACCTATGATCGCATCTTCTTCGTCGCCGCCGCGAAGGCCTCCGCGTCTCCGTCAAACTGATTCGTTTCATTTCCCGTTTGACCTCCGCGCCGTCGATCGGCAGGATCGATGTTGACGATCACATTTCAACGTTGACATGGCGAGGAACGAATGCACTACGGCGGCGATTACAACCCGGAGCAGTGGCCGCGCGAGGTATGGGACGAGGACATCGGGCGCATGCGCGAAGCCGGTGTCACGATGGTCAGCCTCGGCATCTTCTCGTGGTCGCGCATCCAGCCGGATGAGGGAGTCTTCGACTTCGAGTGGCTCGATGACATCATCGGCCGCCTGCACGCGGCCGGGATCACCGTCGATCTGGCAACCGCCACGGCATCGCCGCCGCCGTGGATGCACCTGAAGTACCCGGAGATCCTGCCGGTGACCGCCGAGGGCGTCACGCTGGGGCCGGGAAGCCGCCAGCACTACGCGCCCAGCTCGCCGGTGTACCGACGGCTGGCCGCAGACCTGGTCACCGCGATCGCCGAACGCTACGCGGATCATCCCGCCGTCGTGATGTGGCACATCAACAACGAGTACGGCTGCCACCTGGTGGCGGACTACTCGGACGCGGCTGCCGTGGCGTTTCGCGCGTGGCTCCGTGCGCGCTACGGCTCGGTTGCGGCGCTGAATGCGGCGTGGGGGACCAGCTTCTGGTCGCAGATGTACTCCGACTTCGAGCAGGTTCTACCGCCGCGTGCCGCTCCGTACCACCACAACCCGGCGCATCGTCTTGACTTCCATCGTTTCACGTCCGATTCGATGCTCGAGCTGTACCTCATGGAGAAGGAGATCATCCGCGAGTCCGGTGCTCGTCAGCCGATCACCACGAACTTCATGGGGCAGTCGCCGACCGTGGACTACTGGAAGTGGGCACCCCACCTCGACGTGATCAGCGACGACTGCTACCCGGACCCTAACGATCCGGAGTCGTTCCGCACGGTCGGCGGGTTCCATCGCGACCTGATGCGCTCATTCGCCGGCGGACCGGGCTGGCTACTGATGGAGCAGGCCTCGGGCGCGCTGAACTGGCGACCCGCCAACGCGCCGAAGGCGCCGGGACAGATGGCGGCCCTCAGCATACAGGCGGTGGCACGCGGCGCGGACGGCGTGCTGTTCTTCCAGTGGCGCCAGTCGCGCGCCGGCACCGAGAAGTTCCACTCGGCGATGCTCCCGCACGCCGGCACCGACACCCGAATCTGGCGCGAAGTCGTGGCGCTGGGCCAGACTCTGGCCGAGCTGCCGACACTGCCGGAAGCCGACGACACGGCGCGGATCGGGCTGGTGTTCGAATACGAGAACATGTGGGCGCTGTCGGGCACCGACCACCCGGTCGGCATCGACTATCTCGAGATCATCAAGCAGTGGTACGCCGCGTTCGATGCGGCCGCGATCGGTGTGGACTTCGTGCACCCGGCGGCCGATCTGTCTCGGTACGACCTCGTGGTCGCACCGCAGCTGTACCTGCTGGCCGATGCGGCGGCGGAGAACCTGCGGGACTACGTCGCGGCGGGAGGCACCCTCGTGATCGGCGTGTTCAGCGATGTGGTGGACGAGCAGGACGCGTTCCTGCCCGGCGGCTTCCTCACCCGACTCGGCGCGACGCTGGGTGTCCGGCTGGAGGATTTCGGGGGGCTGGTGCCGGTGACGGAGCAGGGACCCGGCGAGCGGATCGTGCGCGTGGTCGCGGGGGATGATGCCCTCCCGGCTTTCGACGGAGAGCTGCTGGCGGAGGAGATCCACGCCGTCGGCGCTGACGTTCTGGCACGCTTCAGCGGCGGTCGACGCGATGGCGATCCGGCTCTCACGGTCAACACCAGCGGTGCCGGGCGCGCGTTCTACCTCGCCACCGTCCCGACGGCCGCTGCGACGAGAACGTTGGCACCGTACTTCGCCGCACAGGCGGGAGTGACGCCGTTGATCGAGGGCCTGCCAGCGGGGGTCGAGGTGGCACGGCGCGGGTCGGTGCTCACGGTGATCAACCACTCGGCTGAAACGGTGCGTGTCACGGTCGCGGGCGCCGACTTCCGCACGGGCGAGCGGGTCGTGGATCCGGCACTGGAGCCGTTCGGCTGGGTGATGCTGCGCGCCTGAGCGCCGATTCAGAACTCCGGTGATTCCTCGCCGGCCCGCGCAAGCGTGCGCGTGTTGAGGATGTTGAGCACGCCACTGAGGTCTTGGAACCGTTCGTCGACCACGTGCGCGTAGCCGAGGCGCGCTGCCTCGCTGCGTCGTCGTGCCGCTTGGGTGACAGCCCGAACCTCGCTGGCCAGGGACAGTTCGCCGATGGCCGCAACCGTTCGCGGGATCGCTCGATTCTTGACGGCGTGATACACCGCCACGGCGATAGCGAGATCGGCTGCAGGCTCGGTGAAGCGCACGCCGCCGACCGTGGAGACGTACACATCCTGGCCGCTCAGGCGGAGCCCAGCGCGACTCTCGAGCAGGGCGAGCACCATCGCCACACGTGCCCCATCGACCCCCTGCACAACGCGTCGGGGGTTGGGCGCACTGGTCGCGATCGTGAGCGCCTGCACCTCGACCGCGAGGGCGCGACGACCCTCCAGAGCGATTCCCACGCACGTGCCGGGCTGCGGCTTGCCGCGGGACAAGAAGCGCTGCGAGGGGTCGGGAACTTCGGCGATGCCGTCGCCGGTCATCTCGAAGCAGCCGACCTCATCCGTGGCGCCGAACCGGTTCTTCAGCGAGCGCAGGAATCGCAGCGCCGTCTGTGGGTCGCCCTCGAACTGACACACCACATCGACCAGGTGCTCCAGGATCCGTGGCCCCGCCACCTGCCCGTCTTTGGTGACGTGGCCGACGATGATGATGGGCAGGTCCCGCTCCTTGGCCACCCGCACAAGCGTGGCGGCGACCTCCCGCACCTGGCTCGGGTGACCGGCCGCGCCATCGGACAGCGCGGAGGAGACGGTCTGCACGGAATCGACGATCACCAGCCCCGGTTCGACGGCGTCGATGTGGCCGAGGATGGTGCCGAGGTCCGTTTCGGAGGCGAGGTAGAGCTCGTCTTCCAGCGCGCCTGTGCGCTCCGCGCGCAACCGCACCTGTGCTGCGGATTCCTCACCGCTGGCATACAGAACGCGTCGCCCCGCGCGGGCCGCCGCCGCCGCGACATCGAGCAGCATGGTGGACTTGCCGACACCGGGTTCGCCGGAGAGGAGGATCACGGCGCCCGGAACCAGACCGCCGCCGAGGACCCGGTCGAACTCGCCGACGCCGGTGGTGCGGCGCGGGACCTGGGTGGTGTCGATCTGCGTGATGGGTCGCGCTGAGCGGTCGGTGGCGGGCGCGGTCGCCTGCACCTGCGGTCGGGCGATCCCGGTCTGCTCGGCCAGCTCTACCACCGTTCCCCACTGCTGGCACTCCCCGCAGCGCCCGACCCACTTGGGCGCCGTCCAGCCGCACTCGGTGCAGCGGTATCCGGCGGTGCTCGCGCGCTTGGTGGTGGCCATGTCTCCAGGCTAGGCGGTGCCACCGACACTGTCGGCGCGCTGTGAAACGATGGAGGAGAACCACCCGAGTGAAGCGAGATCTCATGTCACAGCCCCAGGGCGCCCTGCTGGTCGGCAGCGTCAACTACCCCGACGCGGAGACCACGTTCCGCACCGCAGCGGAGGTTCTGGGCGCACGGCTGAAGCGCATTCCGGACGGCGAGGTGGGCAAGCGGTTCCACTGGATCATGTGCCAGCCCGATATCCTCGGCGAGACAGAAGGAATCGAGCGCGTCGGCGCCGAGCCGATTCCCTTCCCCGCCGGCCTCGACGCGCGCCCGCTGCGCATCGCCGACGGCGTTGACGCGGCCGAGCTCCGACTCCCGCCGCTCGGCTATGCGGCCGCGGCGCGCGAGTCGTACGCGGTGTTCACCCGCCTCCGCGCGGAGGGCGTGATCGCCGCGGGCACGCGCTTCGAAGTGGCGCTTCCCACGCCGCTGGCGGTGGTGAACTCCTTCTTCCCGTTCGAGCAGCGCGCGGCTATCGAGCCGGTCTACACGGCGGCCATCGAGCGCGAGGTGGCGGAGATCCACACCACGATCCCGCACGAGGACCTGGCGATCCAGTGGGACGTCGCCCCGGAGATGGGCATCATCGAGGGGGCGGAGACCTACGGCACGCGCATGCGCGCCTGGTGGACCGACGAGGATCCGCTCGAAGACCTCGCGGCGCGCGTCGCCCGGATGATCGACCTCGTGCCCCGCGACGTCGAGGTGGGGGTGCACCTCTGCTACGGCGACGTGGCGGAGAAGCACTTCGTGGAGCCGACCGACGCGGGCAACCTCGTCGCGATGGCCAACGCCACCGTCCGCGCCGCGTCGCGTCCGATCACGTGGCTGCACTTGCCCGTGCCGATCGAGCGCGACGACGACGCCTACTACGCGCCGCTCGACGGCCTCGCGCTCGCGGCCGAGACGGAGCTGTACCTCGGCCTGATTCACCGCGAGGACGGTGTTGCGGGCGCGAACCGTCGCATCGCCGCCGCGCTTCCGCACGTGTCCGTGTTCGGCGTGGCCACGGAGTGCGGGTGCGGCCGCGCGCCGCAGGAGGCGACTGCCGGGCTGCTGGCCACCCACGCGGAGGTTGCCGCCGCCTGGTGAAAGCGTGTCGAGGCAGCCGCAACGGAGCGGCTGTCCCGACGTTGCGCGAGGAACGCGGTCGGCCGTCGGCGCTCAGTCCGAGGCGGCTTCTTCCTCGCGGGGCGCGTTGCGGATGCCGAGCCAGCTGACGATCCCGCCGGCCGCGAACAGCCCCGCCGTGACGAGCGCGGCGGAGTGGAAGCCGGCGAGGTTCAGCGATCCGCCGACGATCGTCGACAGCATCGCGATCACGATCAGTCCCGCGAACCGCGAGACCGCGTTGTTCACGGCGGAGGCGATGCCGGACTGCGCCGGTCCGATCGAACCGAGGATCGCCGACGTGAGTGGGGAGACCGTCACCGCGAGTCCGAAGCCCATGACGATCATCGCGGGGAGCACCTGCCACCAGTAGTCGAAGTCGCGCGCCACCAGCAGCAACAGCAGCGCGCCGACCGCCATGATCAGCGGTCCGACACTCATGAACAGCCTGGGTCCGAGCTTGCCGCTGAGCGCTCCCATCCGCGAGCTGAGCAGGATCATCATGATGGTGACGGGCAGGCTCGCGAGGCCCGCCAGCGTCGCCGACATCCCCGCCTCCTCCTGCAGGTAGATCCCCATCACGAATCCGTTCAGCGGAAGCGCGGCGTAGATGAACAGGGTGGCGAGGTTGCCCCACGCGAAGTTGCGTACACGGAACAGCGAGAACGGCAGAATCGGGTTGGACACGCGTGTCTGTCGCCAGAGGAACACCGCCAGCACGACCGCACCGCCCACGAGGAAGCCGATCGTGAACGGCGACGTCCAGCCGAAACGCGGCTGTTCGATGAGGCCGACGGTGAGCAGCCCCAACCCGACGGCACAGGCGATACCGCCGAACCAGTCGATGCGCAGGCGGCTGTTGGTGTCGGCGTCCGTGAGTCGGGTGAGCAGCCAGAGAGTGACGGCGATCGGCAGGACATTGATGAGGAAGGCGAGACGCCAGGAGGCGTGGTCGGTGAGCAAGCCGCCCAGCACCGGTCCGACCAGCATCGCGCCGGTGGTCACGGCGGTCCACATGCCGATCGCATGTCCCTGCGACGGCCCAGAGATGCGTGACGTGATCAGCGCGAGGGAGCTGGGCAGGAGGAAGGCTCCGGCCGCACCCTGCACGACGCGGCCGACCACCAGCATCGTGGGATCGATCGAGGCCGCGATCACCAGGGAGGCGATGCCGAACCCGATCAGGCCGACGCGCATCACGAGCATCCGGCCATAGGCATCGGCGATGGAGCCCGCCAGCAGCATGAGGGCGCTGAGGCTCACGAGATACCCGTCCACCACCCACTGCTGGGTGATGAGGCCGCCGTGTAATTCGCGTTCGATGGCGGGCAGTGCCACGTTGACGATCGACGAATCCAGCATGGTGACGAAGGACGCGAGGATCGCGATCGTGGTCACCAGACGCTGCTGGCCGGTCAGAGCAGTGCTCATCGGGCTCCCTTCGTTGATTCGCGGAACACACTACTCCTCAACATCACAGAACCATCACGAAACATCAGATGAAGTCGCGGAGGTAGGTAAGGCTTACCTATGTTGGAAGGGCGGCCACGTCTGCCGCGGCAATCCACACACCGTCAATCGACAGGAGTTCCTCGTGCGCGCACGACCCATCTTCCGACGCTCGCTCGCTGCCGGAGCGGCCCTCGCCGCCCTCGCACTGATCGCCACCGGCTGCTCCGGTGAGGCCGCCGGAGCAGGGGTCGAACCCACGGCCTCCGCCACCGAGGCCGTCGCCACGGAGGTCACGATCACCGACAACCACGGCGAGATGACCGTGCCGGTGAACCCGAAGAGCGTGGTCGCGCTCGACAACACCGTGATGCAGACGCTCAGCGACTGGGACATCGCGCTCACCGCCGCGCCGAAGGGCGTCATGGGAACGGTGTGGCCCAAATACACCGACGATGAGAAGGTGCTCGACGTGGGCATGCACCGCGAGCCGAACCTGGAGGCCATCGTCGAGGCCGAGCCCGATCTGGTGATCGGCGGCTACCGCTTCTCCTCGTTCTACAACGACATCATCGCGCTGGCTCCCACCACCATCGAGCTCAGCCCGCGTGACGGCGAGGACCCGGTGAAGGAGCTCAAGCGTCAGACCACGATCCTCGGCCAGATCTTCGCCCGCGAGGATGACGCCGAGAAGCTGAACGCCGCAATGGATGAGGCGCTCGCGGCCGCGAAGCAGAACTACGACGGCACCTCCACCGTGGCCGGACTCATCACCTCGGGTGGCAAGATCAACTACGCGGCCCCCGGTGAGGGACGCGGCGTCGGCTCGCTGTTCACCGAGCTCGACCTGGTGCCGGCGATCGACAGCTCGGGTTCCACGAACCACCAGGGTGATGAGATCAGCGTGGAGGCGATCGCCGCCGCCAACCCGGAGTGGCTGATCGTGCTCGATCGCGACGGTGCCTTCCAGGAGGACGGCTACCTCTCCGCGGCAGAGCTCATCGAGAAGTCCGAGGCGCTGAAGAACGTGCCCGCGGTGCAGAAGGGGCAGATCGTCTACCTCGACAACAACTTCTACCTGACCGAGGGAATCCAGGCCTACACCGGCCTCTACGACTCGGTGGCGAAGGCCTTCGCGGGCGCGAAGAGCTGAGAACTTCCGAACCGGGCTGGCCGGTTCGGATCCCACGTCGCGGGTCGGAGGCTCCTCTCCGGCCCGCGGCTCCCTGTCCGCTTCTTACGGATACGCAACGCATGACTGACTTCGCACCGCCCACCACTCGCATCCGGCGCGTGCCGGCCTGGCTCCCTCCGGCCCTGGGGGTGATCGGCGTTCTGGGGCTCCTCGCCCTGTCGCTGTCGGTCGGCGCGTACGACCTCGGTCGTGACGAGTTCGGCGGTGAGCTGTTCTGGATCACGCGTGTCCCGCGAACGATCTCGCTGGTGCTGGCCGCGATGGCGATGTGCGTGGCCGGACTCATCATGCAGCTGCTCACGCAGAACCGGTTCGTCGAGCCGACCACGACGGGGACCACCGAGTGGGCGTCGCTGGGTCTGCTGCTCATCACACTCCTCGCGCCGCAGGCCGGGATTCCGGTGCGGATGATCGTGGCGTCGGCGGCCGCCTTCGTCGGAACCATGCTGTTCATCCTGGTACTGCGTCGGATTCAGCTGCGATCCTCGCTCATCGTCCCGCTGGTCGGCATGATGCTGGGTGCCGTGGTGTCGGCGTTCACGACCTACCTCGCCGCCTCCACCAACATGCTGCAGATGCTGGGCACCTGGTTCCAGGGGTCCTTCTCCGCCGTGGTCCGTGGGCGTTACGAGTCGCTCTGGGTGGTGGCGATCGTGGTGGTGCTGGTGTGGATCGCCGCGGATCGGTTCACCGTGGCCGGGCTCGGCAAAGATGTCGCGACCAGCGTCGGACTGAACTACGAGCGAGTCGTCTTCGTCGGCACGGCGCTCGTGGCGATCGCCGCGGGCGTGACGACGGTGGCCGTCGGCTTCCTGCCGTTCCTCGGGCTCGTCGTCCCGAATCTCGTGACCATGGCACGCGGCGACAACCTGCGCTCCAACATCCCGTGGGTGTGTCTGGGCGGCAGCGTGCTGGTGCTCGCCTGCGATGTGGTGGGTCGGGTGATCATCTTCCCGTTCGAGATCCCGGTCTCGATGATCCTCGGGATCGTGGGTGCGGCGGTCTTCATCGCGCTGCTGCTGAAGGGACGTCCGCGTGGCTGAGGCGGTGAGTGTCCGCCGCGGCATCCCCGTTGCGCTGCGGTTTGCGATCGTCGCTGGCGTCGTCGTGATCGCCGCCGTGCTGGTGATGACCTGGGACATCGGACCCGAGCCCGGCAGCAAGGGATTCTGGCTGATCGTGCGCATGCGGTCGGTGACCGTGGTGACGATCCTCCTCGTCGCCGCATGTCAGGGGATTGCGACGGTGCTGTTCCACACCGCCACGGGAAACCGCATCCTCACACCGTCGATCATGGGCTTCGACGCGCTCTACGTGCTGATCCAGACCGGGACGGCGTTCTTCCTCGGCGCGCAGGCACTGAGTGCCACCGACGGTGTGCCGAAAGTGCTCGTGCAGAGCGCCGTGATGGTGGCGTTCGCGACGCTGCTGTACGGCTGGCTGTTCGGCGGCCGGCGCGGCAGCCTCCACGTCACGCTGCTGGTGGGTCTGGTGCTCGGCGCAGGGTTCGGGACGCTGTCGAGCTTCATGCAGCGCATGCTGGTGCCCGGCGACTTCGACATCCTGTCTGCGCGACTGTTCGGCAACATCTCCAACTCCAACGCCGAGTATCTGCCGGTGGGCTACGGCATCGTGGCGGTGATCCTGGTGCTGGTGTTCCTGCGTCGGCATCGGCTGGACGTCCTCGCTTTGGGGCGCGACACCGCCACCAACCTGGGCCTGAACCACAAGCGCGAGGTCATCACGACCCTCGTGATGGTGGCGGTGCTGGTGTCCATCTCCACCACGATGGTGGGGCCGATGACGTTCTTCGGCTTCATCGTGGCAACGCTCGCGTATCAGCTCACCGGGTCGCAAGAGCATCGGCGCGTGCTGCCGTTCGCCGTACTGCTGGGTGCCGCGATGCTGCTGGGCGCCTATTTCATCCTTCATCACGTGTTCAACGCCGCCGGTCTCGTCACCGTCATCATCGAGTTCGTCGGCGGCCTCGCGTTCGTGATCCTCCTGCTGCGAAAGGGGTCGATGTGATCTCCTTCACCGACGTCTCCAAGTCCTACGGCGACCTGCGTGTGCTGGGTCCCGTCACCCTCGAGATCCCGGCCGGGGGAGTGACCGCGCTGGTCGGTCCGAACGGGGCCGGGAAGTCCACGCTGTTGACGATCGCGGGTCGGCTGCTTGACCCATCCACCGGGACGGCGACGGTCGGCGGCCACGACGTGCAGCGCACGCCGTCGCGCGAGCTGGCGAAGGTGGTGTCGATCCTGCGCCAGGAGAACCACTTCGTCACCCGGTTGACCGTGCGTCAGCTGGTGGCCTTCGGGCGCTTCCCGTACTCGCAGGGACGGCTGACCGCCGCCGATCGCGAGGCCGTGGATGCCGCGCTGGAGTTCCTCGACCTGGTGCCGCTCGCCGATCGCTACCTTGACGAGCTCTCCGGCGGACAGCGCCAGCGGGCGTATGTCGCGATGGTGCTGGCGCAGGAAACGGACTACCTGCTGCTCGACGAGCCGCTCAACAACCTCGACATGAAGCATGCCGTCGCGATGATGAAGCAGCTGCGTCGTGCGGCCGATCAGCTGGGCCGCACCATCGTGATCGTCCTCCACGACATCAACTTCGCCGCCGCATACGCCGACCGCGTGGTGGCGCTGCGCGACGGGCGGGTGGAGCACGTCGGGACGCCGGCCGAGTTCATGGTCCCCGAAGTGCTGGAACGCGTCTTCGACACCCCCATGCAGGTGCGCACCGACGGCGACTTCCCCCTGGCCGTCTACTACCGCTGAGCCGACCCGCCCGGCGGGTTTGTGGTGGTTTGGAGCATGGGTCTGTGTGCCGTAAGCTTGATCTCGGTGACGTGTCCGAGCGGCCGAAGGTGCAACTCTCGAAAAGTTGTGTAGGGTAACCCCCTACCGTGGGTTCAAATCCCACCGTCACCGCCATGGAAACCCCCGAGAAATCGGGGGTTTTTCCGTATCCGGGGTGTGGTGTATTTGGCCTATAAGCCCATTTTCTTCCTGCAGTTGCGCCGCGGACGAGATGCGGTCGATGAGCGGACGTGTGTGAGGAATGTGTGAAAACTCCGACGTCCGTCACGGGCGAAATTGCTGCTCGCGCACACCGTCACCGCCACCACGAAGGCCCCGACTCGGCGGAAACACTGGGGGCCTTCGTCATGCGTTCGTGGACGTCGATCCGCTCCGTCAGCGTTCCGTCGTCTCCGGAGTCGACAGAGGAAAGGTGGGTTCACTCCCACCGTCAACCCGGGGCGATGTTGCCCTCCTGGGGCGCTGGCCCGGTCAGGTGAGGGCGTCGATGACTCTACGCGACTGCGTGTACGTGGCGTGCGGGTAGAGCGTGACGGCGGGGAGCTCGTTCAGGCGATCGGGGATTGATTCGGTGACGACGGCGACGGCGGGCTGGAGGCCGGTGGCGATCTGGAGGGCGAACTCCCGCAGGTGTCCTCCGGAAAGCCCTGCGTCGGCTTCGAGGCGTCGGATGCTGTCGGCGTTGAAGGTGCCGAGGGTGTTCGCACCGTCGACGGTGAAGGCGAGCTCTACGTCGTCGAAGAGGGTCGGGTCGTGGGCGAGGACTTGCGCTCGCTGTTTGAAGGGGAGCGCGCTATTGAGGTCGTAGAAGGGCGCGAGCACGCTACGACCAGGCACATGCGTGAGGGAGTAGTTCTTGGAATGGCCGTCGTTGTGGCCGATGATCCAGGAGAAGACGTGCAGCTTCGCGAACCGTCCCTTGGCGCTCTTCGCGTCGGCGACGCTGAGGTTGCGGTCGAAGACGGTGAAAATATCGCGGTAGCCGGGGCCGCCGTCGGATTCATACTTCAGAACGGGCGAGGTCCCGGTAGCTTGCGCGAGGTCTTCCTGATGGAGTCGGCCGATTGCACCGTTATTGTCGAAGCGGTCGAAGCGCTCCACGATGAGGACGTGCTCGCCGTCGAACTCGGCTATCACGGAGACAGCCGCGTCGATCCCGAGCAGACGCGCGACCTGCAGGGTGATGTGCTCGGTGACGTCGGAGCCGGGCAGCGGTTGGATGCCCGGCTTGAAGATGTGTGTCGACGGCTGCCTTCCAGACGGCTCGAACCACTGACCGTCGCGAAGGGTGAGCGCGAACTTCCCCTGAGCACCGCCGAGCGAAAACCCCTCTTCGACGGCGCGGTGCTGCAGCCAGTCGGAGTCGTCTCGACGGATCTGCCGGATCCGGTCGCCGATCTCCTCGTCGGTGAGCGGCGTCAACGTGGCTTCTTGCCTGGGGGAGGTGTCTGCGGGGTAGAACTCGAGCGCACCGGCGACGTCGGCGCCGTAGACGGTGAGCAGGGTGAAGGTGCTGTCGCTGGTCAGCTTCGCCTTCCGCGCCCAGCGGGAACGGACGTCGGCGCGGTCGGGCATGAGGTTGTCGAGGAACCGCTTCGTTTCGTCGTTCCCGAAGGGAGTCGTCACGACGGGGAGTGTCACGGAGATGGGGACGGGGGTGTCCGACTCGACGTACTCGGGCAGGTAGCGCAGTTGTAGGTTCTCGCCTCGTCGGGTGATCGTGGCAACGTGCGCGTCGTACAGGTACACGTCAAGGGCGCGGATCATTCGATACCCCCCACGGCGTCCGGGTCAGCATCCGCTCGCGCTTCCGCAGCGTCGACCCGGGCTTTCGCCGCTCGCGGCGGATTGATGAGGACGGAACCGGGGACGCTGAGACGCTCGGTGAGTCCGCGGGAGGCTGGAAAGAGGATCTGCTTGTTGAGCGCTTCGGCTGCGGCCTGGGCGGCACCACTCGTGGCGACTGCGGCGGGAGCGGGGGTGTCTCGGTCGGTGGTGGCGTCCAAGTGGATGCCGAGGTGGTCGAGGATGAGCAGCACCGTGTCGAAGGAGGTGCCACCGTTGCCGCGTTCGAGGCGAGCAAGGGACTGACGCGTGATGCCGACGGCGTCGGCGACGTCCTGCTGGGTGAGGCTCCGCTGGACGCGGGCGTTCTTGACCAGACGGGCGAGGTCCGATGGTGTCAGCAACTTCATGTCGACCATCTCCCATTCATGTTCGAAAAACAACACCGCGAACCATTGCTCGAAAAATCTACCACCGGCTTGATGTGGAGTAAAGAGAACAATCTGCCGATGTGCGAAAAATGCACCACGTCCGGTCGGGGCGATCCGGCAGGCCTGGAAGACCTCGACACCTCACCCGATGCAGTATCACTCGATCGCCGAGCGCCTACGTCGTCTCCCCCCGGACCAGTTCCAGCACACGATGGAGGTCGACCTCGTAGCGCTGAGACTCCGTATCCGCACGTCGCGTGGACAGGCCAGCCAGGTCCTGCACGAGCGCATCCATGAGGAGGGGCTGATCGATGGCCACAGTGGTGAGCCTGGGACTGACGAGCTGGCCGACAGCCGTCCTGTCGACGCCGATCACGGCGACGTCCTCGGGCACCCGCAGCCCGAGCTCGCGACTGGCGGCGATGACCGCGATCGCCACGTCGTCGTTGTAGGCGCAGATACCGAGGGGAGCGGGGCCCGCCTGGTCTCGCACCCCTTCCAATGTCCTCATGGCGCCCTGGACGTCGAGCGGGATGCGCGGGGTGAGCGGCGCGTCGAGGCCGCGCTCGTGTGCCTCGCGTCGGATGCCCTCGAGACGCGGCGGGCCGAACGGGTCCAAGCGCTTGTCCTCGAGTGCCGCGTAGACCAATCGCCGAGGGCCGTTCCGCAGCACTTCGCGCACCTGGATCCGCCCGATCTCGATGTCGATCGGATCGGGGTCGGAGCCCTCGCTGACATTCGCGCGCCGAGGAACGACGAACGTCCCGGATGCCTCGATCCGGTCGCGCTGCTGCGCGGTGAAGACACCGAAGTCGACGACGGCGGCCGGTCGCAGATCGAGCACGGAGGTGAGAGCCGTCTCGTCCTGCATCCTTGCGAATCGCACGACGACGCTCATGCCGGCGGTCGCACTGGCACCCGTGATCCGATCGACAGAGTCCTGCAGGTGAGGTCCGAAGGTCGCGTGGGGAACGACGAGCACGACGATGTCGCTGAGGCCGGTGACGAGTGCGCGCCCTGCCCGTGAGGGGCGGTAGTTCAGAGCTTCTGCGGCGGCCCGCACGCGTGCGCGTGTCTCGGCGGGGAACCGCTCGTCGCCGTTGAGGATCTGACTCACCGTCGAGCGAGACACCCCCGCACTCGCCGCCACGTCTTTGCTCGTGGCTCGTCGAGAAGGCTGCAGGTCCACCGTCATGGCCCCAGTCTGTCACATCGCTATTGACACGTGACACCGCGGGGATCTACCGTGGTGTCGCGTGTCACTGACACGTGACACTGCCGGTCGATGTGACCGGTCCCAGTTCATGACGAAGGAGTCAGCCATGGCCAAGGATTCGACCCGGACCTCGGCGGCGCAGCAGCGCGCCGCAGTGGCCGTGAGCGCCGAGGAGTCGGTGACAGCGTCCCTGGCCGCCGTCGCGGTCGGCGAGACGATCGGCGACCCGAGCGGTGAGAAGCTGAAGGTCCGCGAGCGGCTCGCGTACGGCGTCGGAGACATCGGCGGGAACCTGATCTTCGCGCCGATCTCCGCGTTCTTGCTCTTCTACTTCACCGACACGGTCGGGATCGGCGCAGCGATCGCCGGAACCCTCCTGCTTTTCGGTCGCGTGCTCGACGGCACGATGGACCTCATCCTCGGCACGTTCATCGACCGCACCTCCACTCGTTGGGGCAAGGCGCGACCCTGGATCCTGTTCTCCGCTCCGGTCGTGGTCATCTCCTTCATCCTGCTCTTCAATGTGCCCGCCGGGCTCGGGGCCGGGGCGAAGGAGCTCTATGCCTTCGCCATGTACTTCCTCTGCCTCGGCGTCGGCTTCGTCGGTTCGAACCTGGCCTACCACACGCTGCTCTCGGTGATCACGAGCAACTCGAAGATGCGCGTTTCCCTCACAGTCATCCGCACGTTCTTCGCTCTGGTCACCACGCTGGTCGTGAACTTCGTCACGATCCCGGTCGTGACAGCGAACGGCGGGGGTCAGGCGGGCTGGACCATGATCTCGGTCATCTACGGCATCATCGCCGCGGCCACGTTCCTCATCGTGTTCTTCGGCACCAAGGAGCGCGTCAAGGCGACGATGAAGCAGGACGACGGGAACAAGCTCCCTCTGGGCGCGTCCCTGCGCATCCTCTTCCGCAACCCCTACTTCTTCCTCGCGTTCGGCTTCTTCCTGCTCAACTACCTGCTCACGGGCACGGCGGGTGTGGGCATCTACTTCGCCAAAGACGTCCTCGGCGACCCGAACGTCTACAGTTTCCTCGGTCTCGTCCAGCTTCTCCCGCTGATCATCGGGCTCTGGTTCATGCCTGCGTTCATCGCGCGCTTCGGCAAGCGCAAGCTCATCCTGGTCGGCGTCATCGTCACCGTCATCGGCATCCTCATCTCGCTCATCGATCCGAGCAACATCGCCCTCGTGATCGCCGGTGGCCTCGTCCGTTCCGTCGGAGGCATCCCCGCCGCGGCCGGGCTGTTCGCTCTCGTCGCCGACGTTGTCGACTACGGCGAATGGAAGAGCGGCTACCGACTCGACGGCATGACCTACGCCGCCGCGACCGCCGGGCAGAACTTCGGCGCGGGGCTCGGTGTCGCGCTCGTCGGCTGGCTGCTGGCGGCCGGCAGCTACGACGGTCAGGCCACGACGCAGCCGGGGAGCGCGGTGAGCATGGAGATCTTCCTCTACCTCTGGCTTCCGCTCATCGTCGCTGTGCTCATGGGCGTCATCATCTGGTTCCTGAACATCGACAAGAACCTCTCCCAGATCCAGCGCGACCTCGCCGCCCGGCGGGTTGCGACGGAATCCGCCTCGAACGACTGAACAGCCCCACCGCACGACCGAAGGAGACCCGATGAAGCGCACGACATTCAATGATGGTTGGCAGTTCCGACAGAAGCAGAACCCGTTTGCCGAGCTCGGCGGACTCAGCACGCCGTACACGGACGTCGTCCTCCCGCATGATGCCCTGATCCACGAGGAGCGCGATCCTGACGGAGAAGGTGCCGTCGCGTACTTCCCCGCTGGCGCTTTTCAGTACCGCCGGATGTTCACCCCGCCGGCCGACCTCGCCGGCCGGCGGATCGTGATCGAGTTCGAGGGCGTCTACCGCGACGCGACCGTGCACATCAACGGGGCCTTCGCCGGTCAGCGTCCGTACGGCTACTCGGGCTTCACCATCGACGCCGACCAGTTCCTCCGTCCGGGCGAGGAGAACGTGATCGAGGTCGAATCGCGGCACGGCGGTGACTCCCGGTGGTACACCGGGGCGGGCATCTACCGCGACGTCTGGCTCCACGTCGGAGCGGCCGTCCACGTCCCGGTCGACGGAGTGCGGGTCAGTGCGACGGACATCGAATCGGAGGGCGCCGTGGTGGAGGTCGACGTGGTCGTCGCGAGCACGAGCAACCGCCGCGAGACGGTCGACGTGTCCGTCACGCTCGCTGACGCCGACGCAACGACCGTCGCCTACGGCACCGTACCGGTGACCGTGGAGGCCAACGGACACTCGCGCAGCAGGCAGCGGCTCTATGTCCGCACGCCGAAGCTCTGGAGCGCCGAGAGCCCGGTTCTCTACTCCGCCGCTGTGCAGCTGAGCGTCGACGGAGCGAACATCGACAGCGCATCGACGGCCTTCGGCATCCGCACGCTGCGGGTCGATCCCGTGCACGGGCTGCGCGTGAACGGCGAGGTCGTGAAGCTCCGCGGGGCCTGTGTCCACCATGACAACGGGATCCTCGGGGCAGCGACCTGCGCTGACGCCGAGGAACGCCGGGTGCGGCTGCTCAAGGAGGCCGGCTTCAATGCGATCCGCTCCTCGCACAACCCGATGAGCGTCGCCATGCTCGAGGCGTGCGACCGGCTGGGCGTGTACGTCATGGACGAGACCTTCGACATGTGGACCTCGAACAAGATGCCCCACGACTATTCACTTCATTTCACCGAGTGGTGGGAGCGTGATGTCGAGTCGATGGTGGCGAAGGACTTCAATCACCCGTCCGTGATCATGTACTCCATTGGCAATGAGATCCCCGAGACTGGTTCGCCGGCAGGCGGACTCACTGGTCGCGCACTTGCCGAAAAGGTGCGCGCACTCGACCCGACACGGTACGTCACGAATGCGGTGAACGGGATGCTCGCGGTCATGGACGACATGAGAAAGATCGCCGCGCAACGCGGAGACGACGATGGCGGCGACACCGCCGGGATCAACACGCTCATGGCCGGGCCGGGGGAGTTCATGAACCAGATCGGCACCTCGCCGCTGGTCACGGACAAGACGGCAGAGTCTTTCGGCGTGCTCGACATCGCCGGCATGAACTACCTCGACGGACGCTATGCGATGGACAAGGAGCTGTTCCCCAATCGCGTGATCGTCGGCACCGAGACGTTCCCCACGCGCATCGACCACAACTGGGCCCTCGTCACCGAGAACGCGCATGTGATCGGCGACTTCACCTGGACCGGCTTCGACTATCTCGGGGAGGTGGGGATCGGCCGCGCTCACCACCTCGCCGAAGGGGAGACGCCGAGCCTCAGCGGACCGTATCCGTGGATCGCCGCCTGGTGCGGCGACCTGGACCTGATCGGCTCCCGCCGTCCCGCCTCGTTCTATCGGGAGATCGTCTTCGGGCTCCGCACGAGCCCTTACATCGCCGTAAACCGCCCGGGCAATGAGGACAAGACCTTCTACGCGGGACCGTGGACGTGGAGCGACAGCATCGGAAGCTGGACGTGGGCCGGACACGAGGGAGCACCGCTCGCGGTCGAGGTCTACAGCGATGCAGAGGAGGTGGAACTCGCTCTCGACGGAGAAGTGATCGCCGCAGCCGCCGCAGGTGCGGACAATCGCTTCACGGCCGAGTTCACCGTCACGTACCGCCCGGGCGAGCTGACTGCCACAGCGATTCGAGGGGGTGCCCGCGCCGAGACGTTCTCCCTCACCAGTGTCGGCGAGGCATCTCGCCTCGAGGCGAGAGCGGAGAATGGCAGGTCCGGAGAGCTGATCTTCATCGAGATCGCCGTCGTCGACGCGGACGGACGAGTCAATACCGACGCGGACCAGCTCATCGACGTTCGAGTTGACGGCGACGCTGTGCTCGCCGCGGTGGGCAGTGGGAATCCGGCCCCGACGCACACCTACGACGGACCGGAGAATCGGACGTTCGATGGCAGGGCCCTGGCCGTTGTCCGACGCATCGGTTCCGGGGCGGTGACGGTGACGGTCTCCGCACGCGACGAGATCGCTCCGGCGACCGTCGTACTTGAGGAAGTGGATCGTCACGGGGCAGCAGCCAGATCGTGAGACCGAGTCGCCCGTGGCGGTTGCGGTGACGGGCCGGGGCAGCGAGCGCAGGCGCGCGGCCCCGGCTACCCGGGGGGAGAACTCGGGTGCACCGGTGACATCGGTGCCGTAGGCCTCGCCTCCCTCACCCAGCGGGAACGGACATCAGCGCGGTCAGGCATGAGGTTGTCGACGAACCACTGGGTTTCGTCGTTCCCGAAAGGGGTCGCGACGATCGCAAAGGTTGCACTGTCGCCACCATTGAGCACGTCGTCGGTCAGCTACCAGAGGCGGGGAAGATCACCCGGACTCGGAGCCCCCCAGACGGTCGGGGCTCGAGGTCAAGCTCGGCGCGATGCCGCCGAGCGATGGCCGCGACGATCGCGAGGCCGAGCCCATGGCCGCGATCCGCCCCGCTGCGCCCACTGAGCCGGATGAACGGCTCGGTCAGCTGATGGGATTGCTCGGGAGTGATCGCCGTTCCGCTGTTCTCGACCTCCAGAATCACCCGATCCTGCTCGGTGGCTACGCACACCCTGGCGAAGCCTCCCTCGATGTTGTGGCGCACCGCGTTCACGATCACGTTGTCGGCGAGGAGGCGGAGCAGCCGGGGATCTCCGGTGATCGTGGCCGCTTCCAGATCGGCGGTGAGACTGATACCGCGCTCACGCGCACGCTCGCCGACGTCGCCAGCGCTCGCCTTCACGAGGGACGCCAGGTCGCAGCGCGCATCGGTCGTCCCGGGCGCGGATTCGATGTCGGCCAGTTCGAGCAGCGCGGTGACGGTTTCGACGCTGCGCTCGTTCATCTCCCGCAGCCCGACGAGCACTTCACGTTTCGGCACCGTGCCCGTCGCGAGCGCCACATCGAGTATGGCGCGCGTGGTCGCCAGCGGGGTGCGCAGCTCGTGGGAGGCGTTGGCGGCGAATCGCTGGTGGCTGTGGAACGCGGTCTCCAGACTGCCGAGCATGTCATCGAAGGTGGCGGCGAGCTCCGTGAGTTCGTCGCGCGGAGTGCCGAGGCCGATCCGGTGATCCAGGCGCCCGGTGGCGGCCTGCTTCGCGGCAACGCTCACCTCGTGCAGTGGGGCCAGCATCCGCCCGGCGATCCGCCAGCCGATGTAGCCGCCGAGCACTGCCACGGCGAGCAGCAGAACACCGCCGACGGCCAGGAACAGCTGCATCAGGTCCTCTCTGCTGGCCACCTCCAGGGCGGGCACGGAGAGCTCGTTCGCGAGCCCGGTCTCCAGCGGCAGCGGTGTGCTCGCAGTGTCTTCGGCGAGCGCCGCGACGGTCGCGGCCGGAGTGAAGCTGTAAGTCGGGAACCAGATGATGATGACCGCGGTCAGCGTCAGCAGCACAGCGCCGGAAGCGGTGAGAAGGCCGGCGTAGGTGAGCGCCAGACGCATGCGAAACGTCAGGCGACGAGGACGCGGCCTCCCCGCCGACGCGGCCATCACGGCGCGATCCGCATCGTGTAGCCCGTGCCGGTGAGGGTCTGGATCGGCCATGGCTCGCCGAGCTTGCGGCGCAGCGCCGAGATGGTGACCTTGACGGTGTGGGTGAACGGATTGGCGTTCTCGTCCCAGGCGCGGGCAAGCAGCTGCTCGGCGCTCACCACGGCATCGGGATCGCGCATGAGCACCTCGAGCACGGCGAACTCCTTACGGGTGAGATGCACGAAATGACCGCGGCGGGTGACCTCGTGCCGGGTGGGATCCAGCCGGATGTCGCGGACCTCGAGTACCACCGGCTGCGCGGCGAACGGGCGGCGGGCGAGCGCATACAGACGTGCGACGAGCTCGGGGAACTCGAACGGCTTGGTCAGGTAGTCATCCGCCCCGAGCGCCAGGCCGTCCACGCGAGACTGCAACGAGTGGGCGGCCGTCAGCATGATCACCGCGGGGCGAGGCGAGCGTTGGGCGATGGTGCGGCAGACCTCGTCGCCGTGGATGACGGGAATGTCCCGATCCAGGACGACCACATCGTAGGCCGTGAGATCGACGGCGATGAGCGCGGCCTCGCCGTCGCCGACGACATCGGCCGCGATCGACTGCAGTTCGAGGCCCGCACGGATCGCCTCCGCCAGCAGGGGTTCGTCCTCGACGATGAGTACTCGCACCGGTCTTCGCCTTTCGGTTTCGTTCGCGTCGGTTCGACGCGAACCCATTCCACGCCCTCACCGGTAAGGGAAACGTAAAGCACCCGGCTTACGCCAGTGTGACCGCCTTCGCGATGTCCTTGCTGAGCGCCCTCCTGGCGCACAGACGGAAGGAACACCATGACACTCACACGATCGCGAGGACGGCTTGCCGTCGCGGTAGCGGGCATCGCCCTGATGTCGGGGGCGCTGCTCACCGCCTGCGCATCGAGCAGCGGATCGGGGGACGGCGCGAGCGGCAGCGGCGGCGGAGGCGTGAGCAACGCCACCTTCGAGCAGGAGATGACCGCGTGGACGGAGAAGTTCGACTCCTGCATGCGCGATGAGGGAATCGACGTGCCGAAGCGCTCGTCGAGCGAGACGCTGGACCTCGATTCGCTCGGCATCGACGGGGAGACGTACCAGGCCACAGCCACGACGTGCACGAAGAAGATCGGTCAGCCGCCCGTCGATCCGAACGTTCCCAGCGCCGATGAGCTCTACACGATGCAGCTCACGTTCGCGAAGTGCATGCGCGACGCCGGGTACGAGTGGGACGATCCGGCACCGCCGTCCGACGCGGGTGCGGCCGGCACAGCGGCGATCGAAGCAGGCAAGTACGACGAGAAGACACTCGAAGCGTGCGCGGTGAAGGCCGGGTTCGGAACGGATCAGGACAATGGCTGATCAGGCAGGCAGCGCCGTCGACGGGAGCGAAGCAGACCGGGACATCGGACCTGCGCGCACCGTTCGCCCTCGACGCCGTCTCGTGATCGGCGTGGTTGCGGCGGCGGTGCTGGCAGCGCTCGGCGGCGGTGCGGCGATCGTCGTCCCCGCCCTCGCACGGCCGTCCGCCGAGGAGACCACACCGCGCGTGCAGACGGCGACCGACGTGGTGAGCCGCGGCGATCTCACGGAGCGGGTGCGCGCCGCGGGGAAGCTCAGCTACGGGAACGGACGCACGCTCGGATCATCGCTGTCGGGCACGGTGACATCCGTGCCGGCGATCGGGGCGGTGATCGGCCGCGGCGAGGAGCTGTTTCGGATCGATGACCAGCCGGTGGTGCTGCTGTTCGGGCCGCTCCCGGCGTGGCGCGGATTCACGAGCGGGATGAGCAACGGGCGCGATGTGCGTCAGCTGGAGGAGAACCTGCGCGAGCTCGGCTTCTTCGACAGGGAGCCCGATGAGGAGTTCAGCTGGTGGACCTCCGAGGCCATTCGGAACTGGCAGAAGGCGCGAGGGCTGGAACGCACGGGCGAGCTGCCGCTCGGCAGTTTCGTGTTCGAGCCCGCGGCGGTGCGGGTCGCCGCTGTGGATGCCGCCGCGGGCTCGCCCAGCGGTGCGACGGTGATGACCGTCACGGACACCGGCAAGCAGATCACGATCGATATCGACGCCGACCTCGTGTCGGTGACCGCGAAGGACAGCCGGGTCCAGGTCTCACTTCCCGACGGCACGGTCGTCGAGGCGACCGTGCTGAGCGTCGGTGCCGCGGTTCAGAAGGACGGCGGCAACGGTGAGAAGGTCATGAAAGTGCCGCTGGTGCTCGCCCCTGACGACCCCGCGGTCGGGGGAGCCCTCGTGGATGTCGCCGTATCCGCCACCTTCACGCGCACTCACGCGAGCGGTGTGCTCCGGGTCCCGGTGCTCGCGCTCCTCGCCGGACCCGATGGGACGACGCAGGTCGAGGTCGTGGAGGGCACGAAGACTCGCCTGGTCACGATCACCACCGGTGCGTTCGGCGACGGGCTGGTCGAGATCTCCGGCGGCGATGTGGCCGAGGGCGACGACGTGGTGGTGGCTCAGTGACCTCCGTCCTCGAGCTCCACGACGTCACCCGCTCCTACGGATCCCCTCCGACGCAGGCCCTGCGCGGCATCGACCTGCGGGTCGATGAGGGCGAGTTCGTCGCCATCGTCGGCCCGTCGGGGTCGGGGAAGTCCACGCTGCTGAACCTCATCGGCACGCTCGACCGGCCGAGCGCCGGCGAAGTGCTCATCGCAGGGGAGCGGGTGCACGATCTGTCCGATGCCCGACTGAGCGCAGTGCGGGCGCACATGATCGGGTTCGTCTTCCAGCAGTTTCACCTGAGTGACGGACAGACCACCGTCGACAATGTCGGCTCCGGGCTGCTCTACACCGGGATAAATCGCGCGCTGCGACGTCAGCGCGCGCGAGAGGCGCTCACCTCGGTCGGTCTCGGCCACCGGCTCGATCACAAGCCTCGCCAGCTCTCCGGCGGTGAGCGCCAGCGGGTCGCGATCGCTCGCGCGATCGTCCGTCGCCCCGCCCTCCTGCTTGCCGACGAGCCCACGGGAAGCCTCGACTCGGTGTCGGGGGAGACCGTCGTGCAGCTATTGCGAGAACTCAACGACGCCGGGACGACGATCGTGCTGATCACGCACGATCGTGAGCTCGCGGAGCGCCTGCCCCGGCGGGTCGCGATCCGCGACGGTCTGATCGTGTCGGACTCCGCTGATCCGGCGCTCGCGGACCGGCTGACGGCGGGGGCGGTGGCATGAGCGCGCCCCGATCGCGGTTGCGTTCCGCCGACCTCGCCGGCCTCGCCTTCCACGGCGTTCGCGCGCATCCGATGCGGGCGGTTCTCTCGGGGCTGGGCATCGCGATCGGCATCGCCGCGATGATCGCCGTCATCGGCATCTCGACCTCCAGCCAGGCGCTGGTGCAGCAGCGCCTCGCCGAGATCGGCACCAACATGCTCACCATCACCGCGGGCAAGGACTTCCTCGGCAACGAGACAAAGCTCAGCCCGGACGCCGTCCCGCGGGTCCGACATGTTGACGGGGTGGAGGAGGCCTCGTGGACCAGCGACGTGAAGATCCACGTCTACCGCAATCCGTCCGTCCCGGAGGGAGCAACTGGCGGCCTCGTAGTCCGCGTCGCCGACCAGCGGCTCCCGGAGACGGTTGGTGCGACGCTGGCGCAGGGCTCCTGGTTCACGAGCGTCACGAGCGGGCTGGACACGGTGGTGCTCGGCAGTGCGACCGCAGAGAAGCTCGGGATCACTCGGATCGGGATGCAGGTGTGGACGGGGGACCGACTGTTCACCGTCGTGGGCATCCTCGATCCGGTGCTGCTGGCTCCGGAGCTGAATACGGCCGCGATGGTGTCGCCGGAGCGTGCGGCTGCGGTGTTCGGGTTCGACGGCATCCCCACCACCATCTACGAGAGATCCGCCGACGCCGACGTGATGCGCATCCGTGACCGACTTCCGCAGACCGTGAAGCCCTCGTCCCCGGGTGACGTGAAGGTGTCGCGCCCCTCCGACGCGCTCGCCGCGAAGAACACCGTGGATCAGGTGTTCACCGGGCTGCTGGTGGGGGTCGGGTCGATCGCGCTGCTGGTCGGTGGCATCGGTGTCGCCAACACGATGGTGATCACGGTGCTGGAGCGGCGTCGGGAGATCGGACTAAGACGATCCCTCGGTGCCACCCGACCCCACATCCGCGCGCAGTTCCTCGCCGAGGCGATCCTGCTCGCCTTTCTCGGTGGGCTGGCGGGAGTGCTGCTCGGGGTCGGGGTGACCGCCGTGGTCGCGCTGGTGAACGGCTGGCCGCTCGCCGTGCCGCTGCTGATCCCGGTCGGCGGTCTTGTCGCCACGGTCGCGGTCGGTGCGATCGCCGGGGTGCTTCCGGCGATCCGCGCATCCCGCACGCCTCCGACCGCGGCGCTAAGCTCGTAGGCCGGCCTGGTGGGAGAGGGAAATCGTACCTCCCATGTTCGTGCGCGGTGCGATCTCCCTCTGTCACGGCATACGGAGCGGTGATTCGCCGCGCCGAAGCCCGGCGTCCTTGATGGCTCAGGACGCCGCGGGTGGGCGCCAGATCTCTGTCGAGTCGATCGCCGTCGCGATTTTCGTGCTCACGGTGCGCAGCTGACGCGCCTGCGCCGCCGTCAGGGTGTCGAACACGAGCCGACGCACGAGGGCTTGGTGCGCCGGAGTCGACTCCTCCACCTTGTCGTGACCCGCCGCCGTGAGCACGCCGAGCGTGAATCGCCCGTCGGCGGGATCGATCTCGCGCCGCACCCATCCCTTCGATTCGAGTCGGGAGATCGCCCGCGACAGGCGGGAGAGGGTGCAGCTCGCATAGGTCGCCAGCACGCTGAGGCGCAGGGTCCGGTCGGGCTCGGAGTCGAGCGCGAAGAGGATCCCGTGCTCGAAGTGCGTGAGGCCGCTGTCGCGCTGCAACTGGGTGTCCAGTGCGGTGGGCAGGCGCTCGAGAAGCGTGGCGAGGCTCGCCCAGGTCTCCAGCTCCTCTCCGTTCAGCGGCGCGGGGATCGGTTGCTCAGGCATGTGTCAAGGATAGCCTTCTCGTCGTCTGACTTGCTCAGGCAAGTCGGAGAGGCGTAAAGTCACTTGCCTGAGCAAGTGAATGAGGCGCCGAGGACGCGCCGCGAAGGAGTGATCATGGAGCTACGGCTGCAGGGCAAGACGGCGTTCATCAGCGGTTCGACGCAGGGAATCGGGTACGCGATCGCGGCGGTGCTCGCGGCAGAAGGCGTCGCGGTCACGCTGAACGGGCGTGACGCGGCGCGTGTCCACGCCGCCGTCGCGCGACTGCGGAGCGAGCAGCCGGAGGCGCAGGTCGCGGGTCTCGCGGCCGATTTCGCCGATGTCGAACAGGTGGACGCGCTCACGCAACAGCTGGGCGACGTGGACCTCCTGGTGAACAACGTCGGCCTCTTCGGACTCGCTGACTTCGCCTCGATCCCCGATGACGAGTGGGCGCGCTACTTCGAGGTCAACGTGATGAGCGGGGTGCGCCTGTCGCGCGCCGTACTCGGCGGGATGCTCGAGCGTGGGTGGGGGCGCATCATCTTCATCAGCAGTGAGTCGGGAGTGAACGTCCCGGCGGACATGCTGCACTACGGCATGACCAAGGCGGCGATGCTCGCGGTGAGCAACGGACTGTCGAAGCTCACGCGCGGCACCGCCGTCACCGTGAACACGGTGCTCGGAGGACCCACGTTCTCCGACGGAGTCGCGGCATCCGTCGCTGCCGTTGCGGAGGCTCAATCGCTGTCGCACGACGTGATGAAGGCCGCCATCATCGGGCAGAACAGCACCACGCTGCTGGAGCGCTTCATCGAGCCGACCGAGATCGCGAACCTCGTGACCTACCTCGCGAGCCCGCTCGCCTCGGCCACGAACGGCGCCGCGCTGCGTGCGGACGGAGGCGTGCTCACCGCGATGCTGTGACGTGCGGGGAGCTGGAAAACGCACCTCCCGAGCGCGTCTGAGATGCGATATCCATCTTCTAGCGGGCGTCCGCGGCGAGATATCGGGCGGCGAAGAGGTCGATACGGCGGTGCGTGGACGTCAGCGCCACCACCGCCTTGCCCGTGGCGGGCTGCACGCTGAACTGGGCCTGCGACCCCCACGTGCCGCCGGAGTGCGCGATCTCCCGCGTCGATCCGGTCCCGGAGAGGAACCAGCAGAGACCCAGCTGCGCCTTCTCATCGAGGTGATGATGAGCGGTCGTCGCCACACGGAGCCCGTCCGCAACCGGGGCGGGAGGGGTGTCGATCAGCGCGTCGGCGAGGAGCTGGAGGTCCGTGATCGTCGACGCGTACATCCCGGCCGCCGGCATCTCGTCCTTCAGATACGGCAGCGCGACGCCCTTCCCATTCATCGGGCGCGACACCACATCCGGGCCGGTGGTCGGTCGATCCAGGCCCGTGCGCGTCATGCCGAGCGGCTGCAGCAGTCGGGTACGGACCAGCTCCTCGAACGAGAGGCTCATAGCCGCTGCCAGGGCATCGCCGAGAAGACCGACGCCCATGCTGGAATACCCGAACCGGTCGCGGCCACGCGCGCGGCGGGCGGCAGTACGCAGATGGGTCCGATATGTGTCGTTCGTCACGCCACGCCACGGATCCTTCGTGCTGAAACCCAGGGCAGTAGCCATCTCGCGAAGGAAGAGGGCGCGTGGTGTGTTCGGCAGTCCCGACCGGTGGGTGGCGAGATCGACGAGAGTCGGAGCGGCGGCGCGCCACGGAAGACGTTCGCCGAGGACATCGTCGACCGGCACCTCGGGGTCCACATCACCGCCCGCGATGAGCACCCCGAAAAGCGAACCCGTGAGCGCCTTGCTCACCGATCCGATCTCGAAGCGGCTCTCACGCGCGGCATCGGACGAGCCGTACCGCGTCCACTGTCCGTCACTGTCGCGTACCGCCACCGCGAGGTCGGCGTTCCCGGACGCCGCCAGTGTCGCCAGCTCCGTCTCGATGTCGCCGAATGGCTCCGCTCGTGGCATTGACGTTGTCTCCTCACTTCGTCCCACCACCGTATGGCGACCTGTGGCAATCGCACATCCATCGAGAGACGGACATGGCGGATGAAACACACGCCGCACGGGTGCGGGGGAGAGGTGGTTTTCATCTCTCACCGTGGCCGCGGGCCCGCCGAAGTCGATAACCTGCTGACAACGCGCTGCTCAGCGTCGACGCGACGAATCCCCCAGAAGGCACACCCATGACATACACCGCCGATCCCACACGATATGAAACGATCCACACCGCACGTTCCGGACGCAGCGGCCTGATCCTGCCGCGCGTGTCCCTCGGGTTGTGGAACAACTTCGGCGACGACCGCACGCTGGACACCCAGCGAGCCGTGCTGCGCCGTGCGTTCGATCTGGGCGTCTTCCACTTCGATCTCGCGAACAACTACGGCCCGCCCGCCGGCAGCGCAGAGCTGAACTACGGCAAAATCCATCAGCTGGACTTCCGCCCGTATCGCGATGAGCTGGTCATCTCGACGAAGGCCGGCTACCAGATGTGGGACGGGCCGTTCGGGGAGTGGGGATCGCGCAAGACGATGATCGCCTCGCTCGATCAGTCGCTGCAGCGCCTCGGCCTCGATTACGTCGACATCTACTACTCCCACCGCCCCGACCCGGAGACGCCGATCGAGGAGACGATGGGGGCGCTGGCCACCGCGGTACGCCAGGGCAAAGCGCTCTACGCCGGCATATCGAACTACTACACCCCCGAGCAGACGAAGGCGGCGGCGGCAGCGCTGCGGGCGGAGGGCGTTGCGCTCACCATCCACCAGCCGCGCTACAACATGTTCGATCGGCGCGTCGAGGAGACTGGGCTGCTGGACACCCTCACGGAGCTCGGCACCGGAGCGATCGCCTTCTCCCCGCTGGATCAGGGTCTGCTCACCGACCGGTACCTGAAGGGCATCCCGAGCGACTCGCGGGTTGCCACCGGTCGGTGGATGAACGAGTCCACCATCACCGAGCAGTACCTCGATCGAGCCCGTGCCCTGAACGAGATCGCGGTCTCTCGCGGGCAGACGCTCGCACAGCTGGCGATCCGGTGGGTGCTGCGCGACTCCGTGATCACCAGCGCACTGATCGGCGCATCCAGCGTGCGACAGCTGGAGGATTCTCTGCGCGCGCTGGAGGGCGAGCCGTTCAGTGACGAAGAGATCGCACGCCTCGACCCGCTCGCGGCAAAGCCGGTGTGAGGGCAAGCCGGTGTGAGAACGAGAGCTGGGCGAGCCGCCATGCGACTCGCCCAGCTCATACCCGTGAGGGCACGCGTCATTTCAACCCGGACCGCACGAACGCGTCGACGACGTAGCGCTGCAAGAACACGTAGATCAGCAGCACCGGAACACAGGCGAGACCAGCGGCGGCCATCGTGGCACCCCAGTTGTCGCCCTCCGCGGTGAGGAAGCTGCGCACACCCACCTGAATGAGGGCGTTTCCCTGCCGCATGATGAGCGCCGGCCACAGGTACTCGTTCCACGCCGAGATGAAGGCCATGATCCCCAGCGCGGCGAGCGCGGGCTTCATGTTGGGCACCACCACGGTCCACAGCGTGGACCAGCTGGAGCGACCGTCCAGCTGCGATGCCTCGATGAGCTCGCGGGGGAAGGCCCGCATGTGCTGCACCATCAAGAGCACCGCGAACGCCCCGGCCAGCTGCGGGATCACCACGCCGCCCACGGTGCCGAGCAGACCCAGCTGCGACACCAGGACGTAGTTCGGGATCATGGTGACCTGAAACGGGACCAGCCAGGAGCCGATGAACAGGAACATCAGCGCCTTCTTGCCGACGAAGTCCCACATCGCGAATCCATATGCGGCGAGCACCGCGATGAGCAGCTGCGCGACGGACAGGATCAGCGCCATGCCGAAGGTGTTCAGCAGCATGCCGGCGATCGGGATCGTGTTCCACACGTAGGCGAAGTTCTCGAAGCTGAGCGGCCACGGCAGCAGCGTCTGATCGAGCGCGTCCTCCGGCGCGCGCAGCGCGGTGGCGAACATCCAGTACACGGGGAAGATGCTGAACACGGCCAGCACCACCAGCACGATGTGACCGACGGCCACACCTCCGCGGCGACGCGTGCCGACGGCGAGATCCTCACTCCGGGACTGCACGCGATTGGCGGTTCCGGAGACGGACGCCGGGGGTGCGACGGTGACGAAAGTCATGACGGACCTTTCAGTTGTCGTAGAAGCTCAGTCGGTCCTGCAGCTCGAGGAACAGCAGCGCGATCAGACCGAAGCCGAGGAAGAAGATCACTCCGGCGGCCGAGGAGATGCCGGCGTCGAAGTTCTGGAAACCAAACTGGTAGAGCAGGTAGTAGATGTTGGTCGTCGCATTCGACGGCCCGCCCTGCGTGAGCAGATCGATGATCGGATACGTCCACTGCGCGGCGAGCAGGATCGTCATGAGAGCCAGGAACACGATCGTCGGCGACAGCAGCGGCATGGTGATCGTTCGGGTGATCCGGGCGAAGCCGGCACCGTCGAGCGATGCGGCCTGGCCGTACTCGGGACTGATGCCCGCGAAGCCGGCGGCGACCACCAGCACACCGAAGCCGAGCATCTGCCATCCGACGATCACGATGACCGCCCAGATCGCCGTGGCCGGATCGCGGAACACGTTCGGCATGTCCACTCCGAACTGGGCCATCACCGTGGCAAAGGCACCCTGTTCGGCGAACAGCCATCGCCACACCGCGCTGGTGGCGACGGGCGTGATGAGGAACGGCACGAAGATCAGCGCCTGGTAGATCGTGCGCGCCCGGCCCTGCACCTGCCGCGAGACGAGAGCGATCACGATCGGCAGCACGAGCGAGAAGAGGAGGAAGGCGCCGATGTACACGACCGTGTTGATGATCGCGGTGTGCAGCTCGGGCAGCTGCACCACCTCGGCGTAATTGTCGAGGCCGACGAAGGTCTTCGGGCTGGTGGGAAGTAGGTTCCAGTCGTAGAAGGACAGCGCGAAGGTCTGCACCAGCGGGCTGTAAGTCCACAGCAGCAGGAACGCCACTCCGGGCAGCACATAGAGGTAGGGCAGCAGCGTCCGAGGACGGAGGCGGCGCCGCGACTGCGGCACCGCCTCCACCGGGACCGCCGTCGCCTCGGGGGCGGTGACGGTGACGAACATGTCAGCTCTGCAGCGAGGCGTTCGCGGCCTCAAGGCGCTCGTCGGCGCTCATCTTCATGAACCCCTCAAGCATCTCGGGCGTCATCTCGTACACGGTCGGGAACTGTCCGATCGGGACGATCGAGTGCAGCACGCGATCGCCGTAGACGTGCACGAGGTTGTACGACTGCGCGCCGTCCTGGCCGCGAGCGCCCGGGTAGGAGACCGTGAGGTCCTGCGTGTAGCAGGTGGCCGAAGCGACCGACACCGGCACTCCCGCGAACGTGCTGTGGGTGGAGTAGTGCAGGTGGCCGCCGAGGATTCCGCGGACGTCGGTGCCGCGAATCACCTCGGCGAGGCGATCCTGATCCTTCAGCTCGACGAGGGCCAGCAGTCCGAGCGGGCTCGCCACCGGCGGGTGGTGCAGCGCGATGAGCGTGCCGTGGGGAGCGGGGGTGGAGAGGACGTCGGCCAGCCAGGTCAGCTGCTCCGCGGTGATCTCGCCGTGGTGGTGGCCGGGGACCGTCGAGTCCAGGGCGATGATGCGGAGGCCATTGATGTCGAAGACGCGGTCGACCGGCTCGCTGTCGTCGGCGACCTGATCCAGCAGCCCGCGACGGAAGGCCACCCGCTCATCATGATTGCCCATGACCCAGATCACCTGGGCGCCGAGCGCCTCCGCGGCCGGCTCGACCAGCGCACGCAGTCGCGCATAGGCGTCGTCGCGACCGGTGTCGGCGAGGTCGCCGGTGAAGACGATCGCCTCGGGGCGAGTGTTCGAGCGCGCGAAGCCCTCGAACAGCTCGGCGAGGTTCTTGTCCGAGTCGATGCGCTCGTGCAGCAGCTCGCCATCGCCCACGAAGTGCGTGTCGGAGAGGTGAAGGATGAAGTGGTCGGGGGTGGGGAACTGCCCGTCGAAATCGTTCATGTTCGTGTCCTGTTCTGGAGTTCTCAGCCGATGAGGAACGCCGTGAGACGCTCCAGCTCGGCGGTGGTCAGTCCCTGCGCAAGCAGGTAGTCGCGCATCGATCCGTGTTCGCGATCGATTCGTTCGAGGAGGGCGGCGAGGACGGGGGCGGGGCTCGCCGTGATGAGCTCGGTCACCTCGGGCGGCAGCTCCGCGTCGCCGGCGCCGTGCTGCGCGAGCATCGCGCTCGCCCATTCGCCGCGGAGGTTGTCGGCCGTCTGCGCATAGTCGGCCACCACCTCATCGCGATCGACACCTGCCGCGGTCAGAGCGAAGGCGATCACGAGGCCAGTGCGGTCCTTGCCCGCGGTGCAGTGCACGAGCACCGCCTCGCCGTCGGCGGCTTCAGCGATCACACGGATGGCGGCAGCGAGGTTCGCACCCCGCTCGTTGACCATGTGGTCGTAGATCGGTGCGAGTCCGATGCTGAGGTCGAGCTGTGCCGTCGGCCCCGCCTCATCGAACACCGGGAGGTGGTGCACGGTGAGGTCGAGTCCGTCGACGTTGCTCGGCGCCGTATCCAGCTCCGTTGAGCCGCGGAGGTCGACGATGTGCGCGATCCTGAGGTCACGCAGCAGCGCTCGTCCGTCGTTGTTCAGTAGGTGCAGCGCGTCGGATCGGAATAGGCGTCCCCAGCGGGAGCTTCCCGCGCCGGCGGTGTAGCCACCGGTGTCGCGGAGGTTGTAGACGCCGGGAGTCTCGTAGCGGCGGACGCCGGTCTCTTGTGCCGTGGTCACTTGATCAGTCCCTGCGCACGCTCGGCGGCGGCCTGCATCGTGGACGCGGGATCCTTGCCGAAGAAGATGGACTCCTCGATGGCGGTGGCCAGCACCGTGTCGACCTGCGCATAGCTGTCGCCCGGGTAGGAGACCCACGGCTGCAGGTCGTCCAGCTGGCGCAGGTTGGGCTTCACGAGCGGGTTCGCCTCGACCCACTCGTACAGCGGGCCACCCTCTTCGGTCATCGTGTTGCGCAGCGGCAGGTAGCCGATGCCGGTGGAGATCGTCTCGTACGCGTGCTCGCTGGTCATCCACTGGATGAGCTCCCACGCCGCCGCCTGCTTCTTCGCGTCGGTCGAGAAGATGGCGAGGAAGGATCCGGAGTTGGTGGGAATCACGTCCTTGTCGCCGAACGACGGGAGCGTGCGCGCATCCAGCGTCCAGCCGGCACCCTTCGCGCCGCCCATGAATGCGCTCTGCAGCGCGGAGGTGTTGACGTGGATCGCGGTCTTGCCCTGCGCGAACGCCTCGTACATCGAGGTGCTGTCCTGGTTGGCGAGCACGCCGGCATCGAACATGTCGCGGAACGTCTGCACGGTGTCGACCGCGGCGTCGGAGCCGAAATCTATGGTGGTGCGATCATCGCTGAGCACCTGCGCTCCGTTGGAGCGGAACAGGCCCTGCATGCACCAGCTGCCACCGGTCACGGTGCAGGAGATGCTCACCGACGGCCCGCCGGTGCTGGCGCTGATCGTCTGGCCGGCGGCTTCGATCGCATCCCACGTCGACAGGTCGACCGTCTTCGGGTCGAGTCCTGCCTGCTCGAAGAGCGACTCGTTGATCCACAGCACGGGCGTCGAGAACACGTACGGGATGCCGTAGGTGGCACCGTCCCAGTCCGCGAGCACACGGGCGCGCTCGTGGTACGGGTACTCGCCGCCGAACTCGTCCGCGAGACCCTGCTCGCCCACGAGAGCCGTGAGGTTCTGGGCTCCGAGGGTGGTGGCGGCGAAGTCCAGCTCGTTGAAGGTGAGCTGGGCGACATCCGGGGCACCGCCGGCAAGCAGCTGCTGCTGCACGCTTCCCGCGGTGGAGGTGGAGCTGGAGGGCTGAGCGTTGACCGTGATGTTCGGGTGCTCGGCCATGAACTCGTCGATCAGACCCGTGATGGTGTCGCTCCAGGCACCCGCCTGGGCAAGGTTGTACGACTCGAAGGTGATGGTCACGTTGTCGTCGGGGGTGAGTGTGGCCATGCTGCCGGACGAGTCGACCGCGGAGGCGGTGCCCGCACAGCCGGCGAGCGCGGTGAGGGCGAGGGCGGCGACACCGGCGAAGCCGGCGCGACGGATACGGTTGTTCATCGTTTCTCTCTCTCTGGGGGCTGGGTTTAGGAGACGAGGGCGGGTTCGGCGGCGCGATCAACGCGCGTGACGGGTTCGGTGACCCACTCGAGGCGGCGACCGCTGGAGCGCTCGAAGAGGTGGACGTGCTCGGCGTCGGCGCGCAGCGTCAGATCGGTGCCGGTGGCGACGCGGACATCCCGGGAGGTGCGCACGTGAACGCGGCCGGAGCCGGTGGTGCAGGTGAGGATCTGCTCGCCGCCGAGGTTCTCCACGATGTCGACGGTGACCGCCAGGCGCACACCGCCGCGTCGTCCGTCCTCTGTCGCGATCTCGAGGTGTTCGGGGCGGATGCCGAGAACGACGTCGATCGGATCGGTTGTGCCTGCCCACAGGTCACCGGCCAGGTTCGGCGCGGTCACGGCGACGCGCCCATCCTCGGCCACGATCTGCGCATCGAGCAGGTTCATGGCGGGGCTGCCGAGGAAGCCGGCGACGAACACCGACTCGGGGCGGTCGTAGACATCCTCCGGGGTGCCGTACTGCTCGATCTGACCCGCGTTGAGCACCACGATCTTGGTCGCCATGGTCATCGCCTCGACCTGATCGTGGGTGACGTAGACGAACGTGGCGCCGAGACGGCGGTGCAGGGCGGTGAGCTCCTGACGGGTCTGCGTGCGCAGCTTCGCGTCGAGGTTCGACAGCGGCTCGTCCATGAGGAACGCCTTCGGGTTGCGCACGAGCGCGCGACCGACGGCCACCCGCTGGCGCTGACCTCCCGAGAGCTCCTTCGGCTTGCGGTCAAGCAGGTGATCGATCTCGAGAGAGGCCGCCACATCCTGCACGCGGTCGGCGATCTCCGTCGCGCTCAGCTTCTGCACGCGCAGGGGAAACGCCAGGTTCTTACGAACGCTGAGGTGCGGGTAGAGCGCGTAGCTCTGGAACACCATCGCGAGATCGCGCTTCTTCGAGGGCAGCTCGGTGATGTCCTCGTCGTCCAGCAGGATCCGTCCGGTCGTCGGCTCGAGCAGGCCTGCGATCATGCGCAGCAGGGTCGTCTTCCCGCAGCCCGAGGGGCCAAGCAGGACGAGGAAGTCGCCATCGTCGATATCCAGGGTGATGTCGCGGACCGCGGTGGTGCTCGTGAAGCTGCGTCCGATCCCGCGGAGCTGAATGGTGCCCATGGGTCGCCTCCCGCAAGCGATCCAGGGGCGGGACTCTCCCGCGTAATTCGCTTACCTAGGAAGCTTCTTCAGTGAAAGTGAATTGCGAGCGAACGTGAGGACAACGGCACTCGCTGCGCGGGCGAACGTTATGACACGGACGCGGCGGAATCGTCGTCGGCGTCTCTCGGCTCCGCCACGATGGCACCCAGTTCATCGCGGATCGCCCAGCGCGCGCGTTCCGCATCGTCGCCGTCCATGCGGTCCGCCACGGCGAGCTGCAACACGGACAGCAGCAGGTACTGAACCAGTCCGGCACCGACAGCGCCCTGATCCCAGCTCTGGAACCGCGCTCCGGCGACCAGCAGGATGTCGGAGTGCTCCGCGAGGGCGGAGCGGGAGAAGCTCGTCACCCCGATCACTGTGGCCCCTGCCTCCACGGCCGCTGCCGCCGCAGCCAGCGTGACGGCGTTCCCGCCGCTGGAGCTGACGACGATGCACACGTCACCCGGGCGCAGCACACGCGCGGTGAGCTGCTGCGAGACGCCGTCGACGGGTGCCTCGCACGGTCGGCCGTTGATGGTGAGCTTCAGAGCGATCGCCTGCGCCGCGGGACCGGAGGCGCCGGTGCCCACCAGCAGCACGCGGGGCGCGGCGACGATCGCATCGGCCGCCGCTTCGAACGCCGCCACGTCGACGGAGGCGAGCGAGGTGCGGAGGATGTCGCCGGCTCCCTCGGCGATGCTGTGCAGCCACCCCGCCGTGCCCGCCTCGCGCGAACGTGTGGCGCGCGCGGCGGCACCGAGATCGCGAACGAGCAGCATCCGCAGATGCTGGAAGCCCCGGAATCCGAGGGCCTGGCAGGTGCGGCTCACCGTTGCGGCCGACGTCTCCGCCGCCGCAGCGAGATCGGCACCCGACATCTCCGCGACCTCCTCGGGACGCTCCGCGCAGATGCGGGCGACCCGCTGCGCGCTCGGGATGAGCGAGGGCAGGACGGAGAGGATGTGGTCGATGGTGCCGCCGATCGGCGGCTCCGCGGTGCGCGCGTTCATAAGGGAGAGGTCTATCACGAGTGGGTGCACGCATCGCGACGCCGAGGTGACGCGATGTTGCGATAGCGGGTGCAACCCCTTGCTCTAGGGTGAGGGAATGTCGAAGGCGATGGCACCAGCGGGGCAGAGGGGCCGGGTGGCGGGCTTCGTCGGACGCTCGAGCGCGGCATCGCTGTTGTTCCTGCTGTATGCCGCGCTGCTGTGGGTTCTCTTCCAGCTCTCGCAGATCGGGTCGCAGTGCTATTACACCGACACCTGTGATGACGGGCTGGCATCGGTCGCGGACATCGGGATCGTGGTGAGCCTCATCGCGACGCTCATCGGCATCTGGTTCGCGGCGCACCGGGTGAATGTCCGCGGGTTTCGAGCCTGGCCCGTCTGGATTCTCGGCTACACGCTGGCCAGCATGTGCTTCTACGCGTGGGCCATGGTGAAGGGGTACGCGCTGCAGACGCCCTCGTGGATGATCTTCTGATCGTCCCCGTCACAACACCGGGTAACTGATGTAGGCGAAGCGCGCGGAGTCGGGCGCCCAGCTGTTCACGTTGATCGTCCCCTGCCCGCCGAAGAAGCTGTCGACCGTGCGCGGGTGTGCCCAATCATCGCCCGCGACGAGCTTCAGCTCCACGTCGGCGTTCTCCGGATGTCCGATCGTGCCCGCGGGGAAGGACAGGTAAACGGCGTGCTGCTCGTCGGAGGCGAGGTGGGGGAACCAGTTCACGACGTCGTCCTGGGTCAGCTGCTCCAGCTCACCGCCGGTGACGCTCATCCGCGCGATCTGGGCATGACCGGCGGTGTCGGAGAACGCCTCCGTGTTGAGGTAGATGAAGGGGGAACGCGGCGCGTACTCGCTGCCGTCCGCGGGGCCCGGCCCGTGGGTGAGGCGAGTGTCCGTGCCGTCGCGCAGGGAGACGGTGAACACGTCCGCCCCGCGCCAGCCATTCGGGCCGTCCGGTTCGATGCCGATGTAGGCCAGCGCCTCGCCGTCGGGACTCACGCCGTGCAGGAAATGCAGACGACGCGGATCGCGATCCGGCGTGATCCGCCGCCCGGCCCCGCCGGCGAGCGGAGCCTCGTAGATGTGTCCGTCATACGCCGAGAGGAAGATGCGCTCACCATCCGGCGCGAGGACATGGTCGTTGTTGATCGCCGGCACGCCCTCCAGCGATATGTGCGTGAGGGCCGGCTCATCGAGCGCCAGCGACCACAGGTGTCCGTCACCGTTCACGATGAGCCGCTCGCCATCGAGGGTCCAGTTCGGTGCTTCGATCACCAGTTCGTCGGTCTCGAACAAGACCTCGGACGGGCGTCCGTCGGCATAGCCGATGTGCACGCGGCAGATCTGGCCGGGCAAGAGCTGTCGGAACTCAGGATTCATGGGTGCCACCTCGCGCACCATCCTGCCGCATCGAGTATGCCGCCGGCACTATCCGCGGTGCTGCTGATCGAGCAGTGCGGTCACCGCCTCCGCCAGATTCACCGCGGCTGCGTAGTGGGTGAGGTTCTGCACCGGCTTGCCGCGGAAGAGCGGCGCACCGCCGTATTCGTGATGAAACACTCGTTGCGCCGCGGGGATGGCTTCGCGATCCACGAGCAGATCCCACAGCTCGCGCGTGCGCGCACCGATCGGGATATACAGGGTCGAGGGGCCGATTCCGAGGGCATCCTGCTCGGCCTGGAACCCGGAGATGACGTGCGCGTCGAGGTCGAGCGATCCGGATCTGACCTCGCGGGGGAGGCGAGTGGCGTACTTACTCGGGTAGTCCTTGACGAGATCTGTGAGGTACGCGCCCTCCAGCGGACTGCCGCCGATCGCCCGGCGCAGCTTGCTGTCGCCGCGGCTGGTGGAAGCATGGAAGTTCTGGAACGGGCGGAAAGGTCCGGCGTCGCCGCCGAGCCCGAAGTTCGCGCCGATGAGCACCACGTCGGTGCGGAGTCGGGGCGCTACTGTGGCCGCGTCATCGAAGATCGACAGGTCATCGGTGGTCGCCCCCCACAGTGCCCAGCTCCCGCCCTGACGGGACGGCAGTGCTCTGCTCTGCTCGAACTGGGTGGGGGAGACCGTGATGCCGACGGAACTCAGATGGTCGCGAAGAGTGGAAGGCGTGCTCATGGCGTTGACGCTAAGGCACGGACCGATGGTGGGGAGATGGCTGACCACCGTTTCCGAACAACTCCGAACAGGTCATTCGAAGGACGTGGTGCTGCCTCCCGGCTGCGCGGTCATCCGCCGCCCCGTCTGCGGATCGATCATGATGGCAGAGCCGGTCTCGTCTTTGAGGAGCTGACTGAGGATCGCATGAAGGATCACGGAATCCTCGGCACGCTCGTCGTAGTCCGCTTCGTTGCTCAGCCACTCCAGCAACGTCGGCAAGCCCACCGCAGGCACTCCGCCGGGATAGACGATGTCCTCGATCGTGCCCAGCCCATCGCCTTGTGGCATCATCACAACCACGGGGCGGAGATCGAAACGCAGTCCTGACCGTGACAGGCGGCTTCGGAACGCCTCGGTGGCCAACGACATGTTCACCGACATGGGTCGCGGCTGACCGACGTAGCCTCCCGTGACAGCGTCCGTGGCTGACAGCAAGTGCGAGCCGCTGGGAGAGTGCTCCTCCACGCGCCACACGACATCGCCCTGCTGATAGTTCTTCATGTCCAGTAACCACACTGTCGAGCCACTGACCAGCACGCAGTCCACGTCTGCTTGAGTCTCGATGCTCGCGCCAAGCGCTGCGTCGGGCACATGCACTGACCAATAGCTCGCAAAGCGCGCGAGCAGACCGTCCTTCTGCAGGCCCTTCGCGAAGTTGACTTCCCCATCTTGCCCGCGCTTCACACTGCGAGCGTCGAAGCCGGAGCCGCCGAGTCCCGCCCCGGGCGATCCGAACATGCGCGCCGGACGTTCGAGGACGACATCCGCGAGGCGCTTCGGCTCGTAGCCCGTCAGCGCACCGGGCCGGGTGGCGCGATCCTGCGCTCGTCTCACCCGCTCGATCTGCGCGGCGTACTCGAGTTCCCGGCGGCGTTGCTCGTCGTCGTTCTCCCGCTGGTTGGCTTCGCCCTCCAGCCGCGCCTTTTCGGCTTCTGCGGCAGCTCGGGCTTGACGACAGGCGATCGCATCCTTCACCACCTGCCGGTCTCGCAGCGGTATCACGATGAGCAGCAGCGAGAGTGCGAGCAGCACCCACGCCCACTGCAGCGCCAAAACCCAGAGTGTGCGGGAATCGACGATTCGCACATTGCCGAACGCGCCGCTGAAGGCGAGTGTCATGAAGATGGTGACGGCAACGAGAACGAAACTCAGCGCACCTGACCAGATCCAGGCAGCGCGCTCCTTATCGGGCAGGAGGATGACCACGGTCGCAGCCCCGGATATGACACCGCCGATGACGCCCCCGACCATGTCGTTCGAAAGCCAGAGAATCACGACCGCAACGGTGACGAGGACGAGGAGCACGGAAAGTGCAACGCGCGTGATGAAGAGCATGAGGGATCCGTCTCGTGGGTCTATGCGCCAGAGGGCGCGGGTGAGTCGTCGTCATTCGAGGAGAGAAGACCTCTGGCCGCCTCAGCGTCGCGGGCATCAGCAACGCGCTGCGCGTGGTCGAGTTCGGCCTGCCGATGAGCGGCGATATCCGCCTCCTGCACTCGCGCTGCGGTCTCCGCTTTCTCTCGCTGCAGCCGAACGTCCGCCGGGCCTTCGGGGATCTGCCGTCTGACCTGCTCTGCCGCGGCGGCAACCTCCGCGGCTACGAGCACCTGGGTCGGAAGCGGATTCCTTCCCGACAGCAGACGAACGATGGGAAAGGGTCGCAGGGTTCGGCGCAGTCCAAACACGATGACGGCCGAGGCGACGAGCGGTACCCCGATGATGAGTTGCGCGTAGTAGCTCCAACTGGGCGCCACCGTGAACAGCGCCAGACTCAGCACGGCGATGCGCCAGCACAGCATCATCGCGATCTGCAGGAAGAGGACGAAGCGCATCGATCAGGTCGCCCTGCCATACCTGACGGGCGGGCGGGAGCGATCACGGTGGGTTGTACGGGTCACGCGTCCAGCTTGGAACGCCGCCGCCGCACCGCCACCCCGTCGAGATGCACGGCGCGGTTCCTGAATAACTCTGAACAGTGTCGGCGGGGTGCAATAACATCGGATCACGCGGTTCGAGATCGATGCTTCGGGCGGCATATACCTCAGGGGGGCGGGGCATGTCGGAATCACCGGTGCGGGGCGACGAATCGCTGGACGACATCGCCCGCGACCTGCAAGCTCTCCGTCATGACGCCGGACCCGTCTCTTATGCCGAGATTGTCCGTCGCATCGCTGCTCTCCGGATGGCGCAGGGAATGAACCCGGCCGCGGCCACGCCCGCTCGTTCCACCGTCTACAACGTCTTCCAGACCGGGCGCACTCGGATGGATACGGCGCTATTGCGCGATGTTGTGAGGGCCCTGGGCGAGCGCGACGGATCAGCGGATGCCTGGGTGCAGCGATGCCGTGCGGCGACGCGCCTCCGCGGCGAAAGTACGGTGCCCCTCGCCTCCAATCCCGTGGTGCGGCGCGAGCTGCGACCGCCCGCACTGGTGCTGGCTCTGTTCGGCCTCGTCGTCCTCAACCACGCATCGCACTGGTTCCTCGCGAGCCCGCTGGATCTGCCGGTGTACCTCGACATGGTCGGCACCGCGGTCGCAGCACTGGCGTTCGGCCCCGGGCCCGGGGCCGCAGTCGCCATTGTCACGGGCCTCACCGGACCGCTGTTCGAAGACGGAATCCTGGCGTTCACGCTCGTGAACATCACAGGCGCGCTGGTGTGGGGGTTCGGTGTCCGACGCTTCCGGCTCGGTCACGACATCGCCCGCTATTTCGTGCTCACCGTTCTGGTGGCCACCGCCTGCTCGCTCGTCGCGACTCCGATTCTCGTGGTCATCCGCGGCGGCGCCTATGGCAGCGTCGGGAGGATCGCGGAGTCGCTGCAGGAGGCGGGTGTGCCGTTCCTCGCCGCGACCTTCGCCTCGAACATCTCCACATCACTCATGGACAAGCTGATCTCGGGATTCGCCGCGCTCACGATCTTCGCGGTGCTGCATGCGCGGTGGGGGCTGTCTGCCGGTCACATGCCGCTCGTCGAGCGGATCGGGGCGCTGCGTGAGTCGCAACGTCCTGTCGGCGCGCGCGGTGCGTTATCGGTGTGACGCCGAACGCACGATGGCCGCCCACCCGGGGGTGGACGGCCGTCGTGCGGAAGCGCGGATCAGGAGTGCGGGACGACGACCGCGCGGCCCGAGAGCTGACCGGCCTCGAGCTTGCGGTAGGCCTCGAGAGCGTTGTCCATCGTGAAGCGCTCCACATCGGGGACGATCTGCCCGGCGCGATACATGGCCGCCACATCGTAGAGGTCCGAGATGGAGCCCCAGTAGGTGCTGTGGCCGAGGCCAACCTCGGTTCCCGGGGAGGACGCCGTCATCAGGCGTATGCCTGAACACGCATATAGTTTTCGCGTCCGCGCCATCCGCATCCGCGCCCCCCCAAACACAGGCGGAGTCCAACGCGTGATTGATCGCCACCAGGAGGGCGAGAGAGCCGATCAGCACGAGCGAGTTCAGAGCACGGCCTTCTCCGATCGGCTTACCGCATCACCGGAAAACTACTGAGCTTGTCATTCGGAAACTACTGAAACTGAGCTGGATCAACGCAGAAGCCGTTGTGGCTGCGAGAAAAGCTCAGCTAGCGTCCGGCTTGGCGGTCATTGGGTGACCGTCATCTGGACGGAGCCGTCCAGGGGGAGGGGCGATCATGCCTCAGCATCAGCGTGCGACAACGAACCGATTCTCGCGGATCATCGCGACACTCGCGGTCAGTGCGGTGCTCGTCGCGAGCGGTGCCGTGGCCGCGACGGCCGCGACGCTGCCACAACCGGTGCCCACCCCCGCGATCCAAACCGCGTTCGAGATCGACGGCAACCTGAGCGGTGCCAACGATTGGGACGGTATCGCCAGCACCCCGTACGGCCCCTACACCACCGCGAGCGGCAACCCGTCAACGGGCATCCTCGACTACACGAGCGGCAACGACGGCTGTACGGGCTCCGACGCCAGCGCGTTCCCCGGAAGCCAGACGATCAACACCAACCCGTGGACGATCGCGCCCGACACCGTCAACAACAAAGCAGACCTGTGCGCCTCGGGTGCCGCCTACGAGATCGTGCGCGTCGACGGGCAGCAGCACATCATCCTCTACCAGTACTGGACGCGCTCTCCTGATGGCACAGGCGATCTGACGATCTACCAGATGCTCGAAGGCCCGCTGCCGGGCCGTTCCGACGACTACCTGATCCAGTTTGACTACGACTCCTCGGGCGGGGGCGCGATCTCGATCAGCGCACTCAGCTGGAACGGGTCCAACTGGGTCGTCAACGTGGCCGGCGTTTACTACCAGGCCGCATACGGCCAGGTAGCGGCAACCGACCAGGCCGGCACTTTCGGTGAGATGGCCATCGACCTCACCGCGTCGGGACTCCTTCCCGAAGACGAGTGTGCGTCAGCGGACACCGGCGCCGTCCTCACCCGCACTGGTAACAGCTCCACCGCACAGCTTCAGGACTACTTCCTCGGCGCGCCGATCGAGCTCAGCACCTGCACTTCGCTGACGGTGACGAAGGCCGGCACCGGATTTCCCGACGACACGACCTTCCCGTACATCATCGACCAGGCCGATGGTGCGACGGTCCACGACGGTTCGCTCACCGGGACCGTCGCCGACACGGATGCCTCCCCCGCCAGCATCAGCGCGCTGATCGGTGTCGGTGATACGCACACGTGGAACAACGTCATCGCTGAGCCGGACTATCGTGTCGCCGAGATCACGAGCGGCTTGCCGCCAGGCGTGACACTCGACACCGTGGTGTGCACGTACACCGATCTGTACGCGCCGGAACCGAATGAGCGGACGGTGATTCTCTACGAGAACGGCGCCTCCACCGGCAACACCTTCACGCTGTTCCCGAGCACCACAGGTGTCGCCCCCGCGCCATCGTGCATCATCACGAACACCGCGACATCACTCACGTTGAACAAGAACTTGGTGAACGATCACGGTGGAACGGCGACGCTGGCGGACTTCGTCCTCTCCGCAACGCCCACGACCGGCCCCGCCGTAGCTGTCCTCAGTGGCACCGACCCCTCCTCCGATCCTGCCGAGGGTCTGGTGGGCTTGGTCGCGCCCGGGTCGTACACACTGGCTGAGACGAACATGCCTGGCTACACCGCGAGCACCTGGTCGTGCACGGGGGCGGCCTTCGACAGTGCCACCGGAGTCGTCACGGTGCAGCAGGGCGAGAGCGCCGTCTGCACGATCACGAACGACGACATCGCCCCACGACTCACTCTGGTGAAAGAGGTTGTGAATGACTGGGGTGGGACGGCTGTTGATACTGATTTCACGCTGACGGCGGTGGGGCCGGTGTCGGTGAGTGGTGTGGAGGGCTCTGCGGCGGTGACGGACGCGAGTGTGTCGGCCGGGAGCTATGTGATTGGCGAGGAAGCGCTCGCGGGTTACGAGCTCGATGGTCTCACCTGTGTGGGTGGTTCGTTCGATGCGGCGAGCAGCACCCTCACGCTCGCGCTGGGTGACGACGCGACGTGCACTCTGCGAAACAGTGACCAACCGGGGACGCTGACGCTGATCAAGCAGGTCGTGAACGATAACGGTGGTCTGGTTGATGTCGGTGACGTGACGCTCACCGCGACTGGTCCGCAGACGATCACTGGTGTCACGGGAGATCCGGCTGTGACCAACGCGCAGGTCGGGGCGGGTGACTACACGCTGTCGGAGGATTCCCCCGCGGGTTACGACCCCAGCAACTGGGTCTGTCCTGGTGCAGCGCTGGTTGATGATGTCGTGACTGTCCCACTGGGTGGGAACGTGACCTGCACGATCACGAACGATGACATCGCGCCGCTGCTGACTCTGGTCAAGGAGGTCGTCAATGACGATGGTGGCACTGCGGTCGCAACGGATTGGACTCTGGCGGCGGATGGCCCGACTCCCGTGACCGGGACCACGGGCGGTGCGAGCGTGACGGTTGCACCCGTCAGCGCGGGTGAGTACACGCTGAGTGAGTCTGGCGGCCCTTCCGGATATGCCGCTGGTGATTGGGACTGCGCGAACGCGGACCTGACCGGGAATGTGCTCACCCTCGGCCTGGGCGAGAGCGTGACCTGCACCATCGTCAACGACGACATCGCCCCACGACTCACCCTCGTGAAGCAGGTCGTGAACGACGACGGTGGAACGATGACCGTCGCTGATTGGACGCTCACTGCGACCGGTCCGAGCACGGCGACCGGCATCACCGGTGAGGACACCATCACGAACGCGGCCGTCCTCGCGGGAACCTACGCTCTCACGGAAAGCGGCCCTGACGGCTACACCGCCGGAGACTGGTCCTGTGTCGGCGGAACACAGACCGCTGCCGACATCACGCTTGCACCCGGTGATGACGTCACCTGCACGATCATCAACGATGACCGACCCGCGACCCTCACCCTGATCAAGCAGGTTGTGAACGATGACGGCGGTCAGGAACTGCCCACTGCTTGGACTCTGACCGCTACCGGCCCCACCACGGGCGTCACCGGTGTCACCGGCGACGCGGCGATCACGAACACTCCCGTCACGGCGGGGGCTTACATCCTCAGCGAGTCCGGCCCCTCCGGGTATGCCGCATCGGCATGGACCTGCGAAGGCGGCACTCCCGTCCTCGGGGTCGTCATCGTCATCCCCAACGGCACCAACGTGACCTGCACGATCGTCAACGATGACATCGCCCCGCGGCTCACTCTGGTGAAGGAGGTCGTCAACGACGACGGTGGAACGATGACTGTCGCTGATTGGACACTCTCTGCGACCGGTCCGAGCACTGCGACCGGCGTCACCGGTGAGGACACCATCACGAACGCGGCCGTGCTCGCGGGTACCTACGCTCTCACGGAGAGCGGCCCTGACGGGTACACCGCTGGGGACTGGACCTGTGTCGGCGGAACGCAGACCGCTGCCGACATCACCCTCGCACCTGGTGACGACGTCACGTGCACCATCATCAACGACGACCAGCCCGCGACGCTCACCCTGATCAAAGAGGTTGTGAACGACAACGGTGGTCTGATTGATGTCGGTGACGTGACGCTCACGGCGACTGGTCCGCAGACGATCACTGGTGTCACGGGGGATGCCGCTGTGACCAACGCACAGGTCGATGCGGGCGACTACACCCTGTCCGAGGATTCTCCGGCGGGTTACGACCCCAGTGCTTGGGTCTGCCCTGGCGCGACGCTGGCTAATGATGTGGTGACTGTCCCTCTGGGCGGGAACGTGACCTGCACCATCACGAACGATGACATCGCACCGCTGCTGACTCTGGTGAAGGAAGTCATCAATGACGATGGTGGCACTGCAGTCGCGACGGACTGGACTCTGGCAGCGGATGGCCCGACCCCGGTGACGGGGACCACGGGTGGTGCGAGCGTGACGGTTGCACCGGTCAGCGCGGGCGAGTACACGCTGAGTGAGTCTGGCGGCCCTGCCGGGTACGCCGCTGGTGATTGGGACTGCGCGAACGCGGACCTGACCGGGAATGTCCTCACCCTCGGCCTGGGCGAGAGCGTGACCTGCACCATCGTCAACGACGACATCGCCCCACGACTCACCCTCGTGAAAGAAGTCATCAACGATGCCGGCGGCACCGCGGTCGCGACGGACTGGACACTGACCGCAACGGGCGAGAGCACCATCGCGGGAGTCACGGGCGACGCCGCCGTCACCGATGCACCCGTGATGGCGGGCACCTACGCTCTCACGGAGAGCGGCCCCGACGGGTACACCGCCGGAGCGTGGAGCTGTGACGCAGGCGCCCTCACCGGATCCGACATCACGCTCGCACCCGGCGATGACGTCACGTGCACGATCGTCAATGACGACCAGCCCGCCACTCTCACCCTCATCAAGGAGGTGATCAACGACGACGGTGGTACCGCGGTCGCGACGGACTGGACCCTGACCGCCACCGGCCCGACCACGGGAGTCACTGGTGTCACCGGCGACGTGTCGATCACGAACACTCCCGTCACGGCGGGGGCTTACATCCTCAGCGAGACCGGCCCGTCCGGGTATGCCCCCTCGGGATGGAGCTGCGAAGGCGGTGTCCCCGTGCTCGGCGTCGTCATCGTCATCACGAACGGCACCAACGTGACCTGCACGATCACGAACGATGACATCGCCCCACGACTCACCCTGGTGAAGGAGGTCGTCAACGACGACGGTGGCACCGCGGTCGCAACGGACTGGACACTGACCGCAACGGGTGAGAGCACTATCGCGGGTGTCACGGGCGACACCGCCGTCACCGACGCACCCGTGATGGCGGGCACCTACGCTCTCACGGAGAGCGGCCCTGACGGGTACACCGCTGGGGACTGGACCTGCGTCGGCGGAACGCAAACCGCTGCCGACATCACCCTCGCACCCGGCGACGACGTCACGTGCACCATCGTCAACGACGACCAACCTGCGACGCTCACCCTCATCAAGGAGGTTGTGAACGACGACGGTGGTCTGCTTGATGTCGGTGACGTGACGCTCACCGCGACTGGTCCGCAGACGATCACTGGTGTCACGGGAGATCCGGCTGTGACCAACGCGCAGGTCGGGGCGGGTGACTACACGCTGTCGGAGGATTCTCCGGCGGGTTACGACCCCAGTGCTTGGGTCTGTCCTGGCGCGACGCTGACTAACGACGTGGTGACTGTCCCACTGGGCGGGAACGTGACCTGCACGATCACGAACGATGACATCGCGCCGCTGCTGACTCTGGTGAAAGAGGTCGTGAACGACGATGGTGGCACCGCGGTCGCAACGGATTGGACTCTGGCGGCGGATGGCCCGACTCCCGTGACCGGGACCACCGGCGGTGCGAGCGTCACGGTTGCACCCGTCAGCGCGGGCGAGTACACGCTGAGTGAGTCTGGCGGCCCTTCCGGGTACGCCGCTGGTGATTGGGACTGCGCGAACGCGGACCTGACCGGGAATGTGCTCACCCTCGGCCTGGGCGAGAGCGTGACCTGCACCATCGTCAACGACGACATCGCCCCACGACTCACCCTCGTGAAGCAGGTCGTGAACGACGACGGTGGCGAGCGCACGCCGGCTGACTGGACACTGACTGCGACGGGCGAGAGCACCATCGCGGGAGTCACGGGCGATACCGCCGTCACCGACGCACCCGTGATGGCGGGCACCTACGAGCTCACCGAGGCAGGGCCCGCCGGCTACACCGCCGGAGCGTGGCGCTGTGACGGAGGCGCCCTCACTGAATCCGCCCTCACCCTCGCACTGGGCGATGACATCACGTGCACGATCGTCAACGACGACAAGCCGATCGATCTCTCGATCGACAAGTCGGACGGTGGGCTCACGGCAGAGGCCGGGATGGAGTTCGTCTACACCATCACCGTCACCAACGTGGGCCAACGCGACATGGACGATGACGTGGTGACCGTCACCGACCGCCTGCCGGACCACCTCGTCTACGTCGACGGGCCCGAGAACTGCACGGCTGTCGGCGCTGTCGTCACGTGTGACATCGATCCATCGACCCTCACCGCGGGGGCCTCGATCACCCTCGAGCTCACCGTGCTCTTCGATGCCGATGCACCTGCGGGCACGTACACCAACCTGGCGTCCGTCACCACGGAGGACGACAGTGCACCCGTGACACCGACGTGCCCCGAGCCTGAGGCGCGTGACGCCGGTAACAACGTCGACTGCACGCACACCCCGTTGAAGCCGGTGACCAACCTCGTCGGCGTCAAGTCGGTGCAGGAACTGGTCGATGGCACCTGGGTGGCATCCGACGGAAAGGCCGCCTATGGCGACACCATCCGGTATGCCATCACGGTGACCGCCGGCGGGAATGCGAACCAGGAGGATGTGACGGTCACCGACACGCTCGACGCAGGTCTCATCTTCGGGGCCTCGGAGGGATGCGACCCCAGTTCTCCCTGCGACGTCACCTACGACGCCGAAACGCGCCAGGTGCGCGCGGAGCTGGGAACGCTCGCCCCTGGGGAGAGCGCGACCGTGACGTTCAGCGCCACCCTGCCTGCCGCACCGAAACAGGCAGCAGGCACGACGGTGACCGCGGAGTTCGACAATGTCGCGGCCGTGTCCTCGACACAGGTGTCGCCGAAGCCGACGAACACCGTGACGACGAAGGTGACTCGGACGCTGCCTCCCGTCGCCCCGCCTGCACCCACGCGGCCGCCGCTTGCCGTGACGGGAGGTGCTGATGTGCTCGGCGGAGCATGGATCGCACTGGCACTCATCGTGATCGGCGCAGCGGCTGTCCGCGTACGGCGTCGCATCGAGACGAGACGATAGGGATTCACCGCACACACGACGGCCGCCCACCCGGGGGTGGACGGCCGTCGTGCGCAAGCGCGGATCAGGAGTGCGGGACGACGACCGCGCGGCCCGAGAGCTGACCGGCCTCGAGCTTGTGGTAGGCCTCGAGGGCGTTGTCCATGGTGAAGCGCTCCACGTCGGGGACGATCTGCCCGGCGCGATACATGGCCGCCACATCGTAGAGGTCCGAGATGGAGCCCCAGTAGGTGCTGTTCAGCGTGGACTCGTAGGGCGTGCCGAAGAAGTTCCACTCGACGGTGCCGTTGGCGATGCCCACGATGACGATGCGCGAGCCGATTCCGGCGGCGGACTTCACGAGGTTGACGGTCGGGGCGACTCCCACGAAGTCGAAGGCGGCGTCGACTCCGCGGCCGCCGGTGATCGCGCGAATGGCCTCCAGCTGGCCTTCGCCGCCGGGAACGGTGACGGCTCCGTTGGCCTCGGCGCGCGCCATGGCGTCCGGCTTGGAGTCGGTGGCAATGATCGTGGCGCCGGTGAGGGCGCGCAGGATCTGCACGGCGATCTGTCCGAGTCCGCCCAGGCCCACCACCAGGGCGAACTTGCCGCCGCCGGCCAGATTCGGCAGGGCCTGCTTGATCGCGTGGTACGGAGTCAGTGCCGCGTCAGAGAGGGGTGCAGCATCCACGGGGTCGGCGTCGCCGAGCGGGATGAGGTGGTTCGCGGGGACGGTGACGTACTCCGCCATGCCGCCGTTGCGTCCGAGGCCCACGGCCAGCGCCGGGTTGGTGGCGGCGTTCTCGCAGTAGGTCTCCAGACCCTGAGCGCACATGCGGCAGCGGCCACAGCCGGTGGGGCCGTACACGAGGTACGCGTCACCCTTCTGGAAGCCGGTGACGCCGTCGCCGAGCGCCTCGATCCATCCGGAGACCTCGTGTCCGAGCACGAAACCGGGGGTGATGGAGCCCGGACCGTCGGCCGTGAAGTCGTGATACACCGCCACATCGGAGTGGCATGCGCCGGAGCCGGCCACCTTCAGCAGAACCTCGCCCGGCCCCGGCGTGGGGGTGGGGACCTCCGTGAGGGCGGGGAAGGTCTGATAGTTCTCGAAGACGACAGCGCGCATGGTTGAAACCTCCTGGTGCGGCAGATGCGGCCCGGTAGACAGGGGTACCGGATCCCGCTCTTTCACTCTATTCCTGGGGTGACGGGGAGTGGCCCGGACGTCAGACCGCACCGACCACGCCCTCCAGGGTCTCGGTGACGACGTCCTGTGGTGCGGGCCGGCGACGGGTGCGCAGCAGCGCGAACGCGAGCACTGCGACGACAGCGGTGACGACGGCGCCGACCGTCATCGCGCCGTGCAGCCCGGCGAGGAACGCGTCCTGCGCCATCGCGGTCTCGGCAGCAGTCAGCCCTGCCGGCACGACGCCCTGTGCCAGCGCATCGGCCTCTGCGTGCGACAGCGCCAGGCCGGCGGTTCCGCCGGCTGCAGCGGCACCAACCACCGCGGCGAACACGGCGGTGCCCAGCGCACCTCCGAGCTGCAGCATCGTCGCCTGGAACCCGCCGGCGACGCCCGCGAGGTGAACGGGCGCGCTGCCGACGACGGCGTCTGCGCCTGCGGTCATGGTGAACCCGACGCCGAGGGCGAGCGTGACGAACGGCACTGCCATCGCGAGGTAGGGGGAGTCGACGCCCGTGAGGGTGAGTGCGGCGAGCGAGAGGGCGACCAGACCGAGGCCCACGGTGAGGGTGATCCGCGGACCGACGCGGCTCACGAGCACGGCGCCGATCGGCGAAGCGACGATCGAGACCGCCGACAGGGGAAGCAGCATCACACCGGCGAACACGCCGTCGATCCCGCGGAGGTTCATCAGATACAGGCTGAGGAAGAAGGTCACGCCCAACAGCGCGAAGAAGTTGGCGCCAACGGCGAGGCCGCCGATCGAGAAACCCGGTTCACGGAACAGGGACATCGGCAGGAGCGGATGGGTGCTGCGCCGCTCGACCAGGACGAAGCCGATGAGGACGATCACGGCGCCGGCCAGGATCAGCAGGGTGCGCGGGTCGCCCCAACCCCAGTCCTCGGACTGCACGATGGCGAGCACCAGCCCGCCGAGCCCGAGGGCCAGCAGGAGTACACCGGGCACGTCGAAACGCACCCTGGCCTGGCCCGCGGTGGATTCGCGAACCACGAGCGCGGTGAACACGACGGTGATGAGCGCGATCGGCGCATTGATGAAGAAGATCGACTCCCAGCCGATGGCGGCGACGAGCGCGCCCCCGACGATCGGACCGGCGGCGATGGCCACGGACGACACCCCGCCCCAGATCCCGACGGCCATGCCGAACTTCTCACGGGGGAAGGTCGCTCGCAGAATCGACAGCGTCTGTGGCATGAGCAGCGCTGCGCTGATGCCCTGCAGGGCGCGGAACGCGATCACTCCGACCACGCTGCCCACGAGCCCGATCGCCACGGACGAGAGAGCGAAGGCGACCACGGCGATGAGGTACATGCGGCGGCGGCCGAAGCGGTCCCCGAGGGTGCCGCCGAGGATGAGGCAGACGGCAAGACCGAGCAGGTAGGCGTGGGTGATCCACTGCAACTCGGTGAAGGACGTCCCGAGGGAGGCGGCGATCGCCGGGTTCGCGATCGAGACGACGGTGGCGTCGAGGCCGACCATGAACAGTCCCAGCGAGACGGCGATCAGAGTGGCGACGGGATGTCCGCGTCGGGTGCCGTGGCGCGGTGGGGCGAGAGGTGTGGAGGTCATGGCGTGCTTTCGTCGGTGGCGGTCTGCGGCGCAACGAGCACAGGCTTCGCGAGGTGCGCCCTCGGGTGCCCTGGGACCCGGGGTGGCAGCGACGGCGGCTACACGAGCACAACCGACCCTCGTGGCGGATGTGCTCCCTCAGAAGCGTATGAAACAATACAGTAATGACGAGCCAAACGCCAGTGACCGACGCCGCCCTCGCGCGTTTCGCCGACGCGGTGATGTCGATCGCGCACCGGATCGAGCCGCGCGGGCTGGAGATTCCCGGCCGCCGTCACCTCACACCGCGCGAGGTGCTCGTGCTGCACGAGGTGGCGGTGTCACCGGGAATCACGGCCACTCGCATCGCGCGGGGCCTGGGGCTACAGCGCAGCAACCTCAGTGCGACGCTGCACGGGCTGGAGCGCGAAGGTCTGCTGGCGCAGACAGCTGCGACGGTTGGGCGAGGGGTGGGATTCCACCTGACCGATCAAGCGCAGGGGGAGCTCGCGCTGGTGCGCGCGCATCGTACCGAGCGACTGCGTAGCGCGTTGCCGGACGTGCTGCGCGACGTCGTCGATCAGGCGGATGTCCTCGCCCGCCTCGCCGACAGCATCGGAGACCTGCCCGAGTAGCCTCAGGGCGCGAGACGCTGCAGTGCCCACCACTGCAGCAGCATGATCGTCTTGCCGTCCACGATGCGTCCGTCGGCGATCATGTCGAGCGCGTCGGGGAGGGCGAGCTCCACAACCTCGATGTCCTCGCCCTCCTCGCTCAGTCCGCCGCCCGCGCCGGTACGATCAGCCCGCGAATAGGGTGCCGCGTAGAAGTGCACGCGCTCGGTCACCGAGCCGGGACTCATGTAGGCCGCGAAGACCGGCGTCACGGCGCCGACCTCGACTCCGAGTTCCTCTGCCACCTCGCGCCGGATCGCCGTCTCCGCGTCGTCTCCGTCGAGCAGCCCAGCCGCCGCCTCAACGAGCATGCCGTCGGGGTGCTCGTTCACATAGGCCGGGAAGCGGAACTGCCGTGTGAGCAGCACCGTGCCTCGTCGTTCGTCGTAGAGGAGGATCGTCGCCCCGTCGCCGCGGTCGTAGGTCTCGCGCTGCAGTGTGGTCCACGCGCCGTCACGGCGCCGGTAGTCGAAGGTCGTGCGCCGCAGCACGTGCCAGCCATCCGAGGTGATCTCCACATCACGGATCCGCACGTCGGGATTGCGGGTGAGGTTGCGTCCGGTGGCGTCCAGACCGGTGCGTCCGCGTCCGTCCGGGATCGCCTCACCCGGGGTGTCCCGACGCTGCATGTCATGAGCCATGAGGCTAGAGTAGGACAAAACGTGCACAAACGTGAAAGAACGGATACCCATGCTTGCAGCAGAACGTCGTGACCACCTGTTGGCCACCCTGCGTCGCGACGGGAAGATCGTCGCGAAAGACATCGCCGCGCAACTCGGCCTGTCCGAGGACAGCATCCGGCGAGACCTTCGCGATCTCGCCGCCGACGGGCTGTGTCAGCGCGTGTATGGCGGTGCCGTCCCCGTCTCTCCGGCCGTCGCCGACTACGCGGGGCGCACACTCATCGGCGCGGAGGGGAAGCAGCGCGTGGCCGCGGCCGCCGTGCGTCTGATTGACCCGGGCAGCACCGTGATCCTCGATGGCGGCACTACCGCGCTGGCGATCGCCGGACTGCTGCCACCGTCCCTGGAGTGCACCATCGTGACGCACAGTCCCACCGTCGCGGCCGCACTCATCGATCACCCGCGAGTGGACGTCTTCATCCTCGGCGGGCGACTCTTCAAGCACTCCGCCGTTGCGAGCGGCGCGGCAGCGGTCGAGGCCGCGCAGCGCGTCGCGGCGGACCTGTTTCTGCTCGGGGTGACCGGCGTCCACCCGGATGCCGGACTCACGACCGGAGATCCCGACGAAGCAGCCATGAAACGCGCACTGGCCTGCCGAGCGGCGGACACGTATGTGCTGGGATCAGCAGAGAAGATCGGCACGGCGTCCCCGTTCACCGTGCTCGACTTCGCGGAGGTGTCCGGCGTGATCACCGATGCGGATCCCACCACCGACACGATGCGCCTGCTCGCCGAGCGGGTTCGCCTCCTTCCCGCCTAACCGGTTCGACCAGAAAGCACCGATCATGACCGTGACCTACCGGCACGTGGATGTCTTCGCCACCCGCCCCTTCACCGGCAACAGCCTGGCCGTGTTCCCCGGCGGTGCCGACCTCTCTGCCGAGCAGATGCTCGTGATCACGCAGGAGCTGCGGCACTTCGAGACCATCTTCCTCGGCGAGCCGGGCGCGGACAATGTGGTCGACGCGCGCATCTTCGACCTGTTCGAGGAGCTCGACTTCGCCGGACACCCGCTGCTGGGAGCGGCCGCTGTTCTTCACGAATCCCGCGGCAGCGACGAGGAGCTGCGGTGGGGATTCCGGCTGCAGGATCGCACCGTCACGATCACGACCCGACCAACCGCGGACGGCTACCGGGTGGCGCTGAACCAGGGAGCGCCGCAGTTCCTCGGCACCGTCGAGGGCGACGATCGCGGCGAGATCGCGGCGGCTCTCAACTTGGACGCCCTCGCCGATCTCCCACTGGACGTCGTGTCCACGGGGCTTCGATACCTGATCGTCCCGGTGCGCGGGGGACTGGACCGCGCGCGAATCGTGCGGGACGACTTCGCGGAGCTCATCGGTCGACACGGCGCTCAGTTCGCGTATCTGCTCGACGTCGATGCGGTGGAGGGACGCCACTGGAACAACGACGGCGTGATGGAGGACGTGGCCACCGGAAGCGCGGCCGGCTGCGTGGGCGCCTACCTCGCCCGCCACGGAGTGGTGCCGGCGGGGGAGGAGTTCACACTTCGCCAAGGACGATTCACCGGTCGACCCAGCCGGATCACGGTGAGCGCGGAGGGGGCGCCGGATGCACTCACCAACATCCGCGTCGGCGGCGATGTGGTGATGGTGGCCACGGGAACGCTCGACGTTCTGCCCTGAGACTCGCGCTGTCTGGCGCGGGGCGTGGCGCGACTACTTCAACCTGGATTTGGGCCATGACCTGACAGTCGTTGATCAGGGAAGCCTCTGATGACGTGACGTGCGGCGGGCAGTGATCGCGTGTGCCTGTGATCACGAGGGTCTGTGGGTCAGCGATCCCGCGGAGTCTGTGACTCGATGATCAGGGATCCTACGGATCAGCGGCGACGCCAGAACCCTCCGCGGGCCGCGGACTTCGGCAGGTGCGGCTGCGCTTCCGCCACGAGACGCGCGAGCTCCGGATCCGGATGGTTCGCGTAGCGCTCAGCGAGTTGCGCCCAGGCCGCGGCAGCGTCGTGGGGGCGATTCAGCTCGTGGGAGAATACGACCGCGCTGTTCTTCAGGGCCTTCGCCGCGCGTCGCTGCTGTGTCAGGGGTGAGGCGGCGGTCACGGGTGTGATCACTCGCGCGTAGGCCGCCAGTGCCTCCTGGGGCTGCGATCCGTTGTCCGCGAGAATGGCATCGTTCCACGCCGCCTGCGACCCCAGCTCCTCGACGGCCGCGCTCGGGGCATCGGCGGCGATCGCCATCACCTGTCGGAACGCGTGGCGAGCCATCGCGCGATCCGCCAGGCGATTGACAGCGTTTCCGAACTGCAGCCAGGCCTGGGCGAGCAGCTCCGTTCCGACGCCGCCGTCGACGATCGCCGATTCGATGCTCAGCCGTGCGATCTCCGCGGCCCGCGCGTAGTCGCGTGCGGCGAGCAGATCCACCGTCCAGTTCTGCAGGGCCGTGAGCCCCACCAGTCGCGTCGCGGCATCCGCAGATGGCTGGGCCATATCGAACGCGCGACGATACATGCGCGCGCTCTCGACCGCGTCGCCGCGAGCGGAGGCGGCGTCCGCGTCTTCGAGGAGAGCCCGAACCACGCCGAAGATCTCGTCGCGTTCGCTGTAGTCCCCGGCGCGCAGCTGCAGCGCGAGGCGGTTGCGCTCGGTGGTCTCGCGGACGAAATCGGGAACCGTCAGGGTGCAGAGTGCGAATGCCGCCTCGGCGTCGTCAAGCGCTGCCGTGTCGTTGCCGAGTTCGCTCAGGGCACGCGTGCGCGAATTGAGCGCCATCACCAGCAGTGTGCGGATCTCGTCTGTGGCCGGAGAGGGGAAGCGTGTGAGGATGCGGGTGGCACGTTCGCGACGGGACTCGGGGTCCAGCTCGTTCCAGGAGCGGGCGAGGGCGAGGCCCGCGAGGTGCGCGATCTCGTCGTGGGGTGCGTCGCCGAGGTCGCGCCACACGGCTTCGCCCTCGCGCGCCCCGTGATCGGGTGCGTGCTGGATGAGAGTGTCCACGAGGACGAGCCTGGCGTTCGCCCAGGCGAGGCGCTCATCGCGCGTGTGCGGCACGGTGGTGTCCCGAAGGCGCTCGAGCTCCCGGATTGTGACGTCCGGCTGGCCGGCAAAGCGTGCGGCGTGCACGCGCGCGGAGATCTCGGCGGCGAGTTCGTCGGCTGCGGTGGCGTCGTCGGCGAGCTGCAGGGAGGCGGTGCGAGCCGAGCCGAAATCGCCGCGCGCTGCCGCGGCGGCGGCCAACCGGTGGCGCAGGCCGAGTCGCCAGTGCGGGTCGTCGAGGCTGGGCCATGCGAGCACGGCGGTGACCACGGCGATCCGGTCATCGTCGTCGAGGTCGTCCGTGCGATCCAGCACCCGGTACACGATCACGCCGCGATCCTCGTCGCTTGCGGTGGGGAAGCGCGACTCGGCCCAGGGGAGATAGACGTCGAGGAAGGCGCGCGGGTGCCACCGGCGGAACTGCGGGTTCCACAGTCGATTGCCGAGATGGGTGAGTTCTGGGGAGAGGTCCTCGCCGATCGTCTCGAGCAGCTGGAGGTAGATCGGAATCGGGCTGTCCCCGGTGAGGTGCGCACGAGCGTGCTCTGCCCAGTACTGACCGAAGAGACGCTCGCGGGTACCGGCGTGCGGTGACGCGGTGACCTGCGCGGCAGAGGTGGCGAGCTCCGCGTGTAACTCCAGATCGTGAATCAGCGGGCAGAGCGACAGGACGACCGGCACGGCGTCCTCGGCTGGTGTCGATGCCAGCAGTTCGCGGAGCCGGTCGGTGCCATGAACCAGCGAGGAGACATCGTCGTGGTCGATCTCGGACTCGATGAGGCTGATCTGCTCGTGAATCGTCATCTCGTGCCTTCCTTCCTGTCCATACCGACTTAATCAGATCTCGCCTGGCCCACCGCATCGAGTTAGGTTAGCCTTACCTTATGTACAGCGCGCAGGGAGATCATTTCGTTCTGGCCGGTATCGCCGGCGACGTGCCGGTGCTGAACCGGCTTCTCACCGTCCTGCCCGAGGATGGCTACGGGCAGGTGTTCCTCGAGAGTACGGGGCCGCTGCTGCTTCGCGGCTGGCCCGGTCCTGTAGGAATCGTTCCGCTCTCGGTACGGCAGGATCTTGCGCCCGCGTCCGGAGGGCGCCTCCCCGGACCGGGGGAGGTGCTGGCCGATGCTCTGCGGGCCTGGGCTGCCGAGTGGCTGCCGCCCGCGGGACATCTGGATCCGCTGCCGTACACGATGTGGATCGGGGGCGTGGGCTATCCACCCATCGATCAGCTGTGCGCCGAACTCACGCGCGACTATCCGTGGCTGCACCTGCATCACGCCTCGATGGTCCCCAGCAGCGACGGCTAGCCGAGCGGGCTGGACGTGATCGCCGCGCTGAGTGCCTCCACCGCGGGACGGGAGGCGGCGGGGTCATCGAGCAGCGCGAACTCCATCACACCCAGCGGTGGGAGCCGGAGCGCTCCGTCCACGCGCTCCAGATCACCCGGCATCATCGTGGCCGGGAACACCGCCACCCCGAGCGCGGCGCGCACGGCGGCCAGCACACCGGTGATGTCGCGGACCGTGCACGCCGTACGCCAGCGGCGGCCGGCCTCCTCGAGGGCATCGATCGCGGACTGTCGGGAGTGACTCGGTCGCGGGTAGCTCACCAGGGGCACCGGGTCCTCGGCATCGAAGCGCAGCGACGGATGCGCGCCCCAGATGAGCTGCTCCCGACGCACCACCCGCCCCTCTTCGATCCCCGGCTCTCGGCGCACGTAGACCAGGTCCAAGCCACCGGCCTTGAGTCGGCGAACCAGCGCCGCGGACTGGCCGACCGTCACCTCGACGTCGACGCGCGGGTTGCGGCGACGGAAGTCACGGAGGATCCCCGGCAGATGCGTGAGCGCGAGGTCATCGGCCGTGCCGAAGCGGATGCGAGTGCGCTCGGCAGGGCCGGCGAAGAACGCGTGCGCCTCATCCAGCACCGCCAGCGCGCGGCGAGCGAACCCGAGCATCGCCTCGCCATCGTCGGTGAGCGCGACGCTGCGGGTATCGCGCGCGACGAGCACGCGGTCCACCTGCTGTTCCAGCCGACGGATCCGGCCGCTCACGGTCGGCTGGCCCACGCCCAGCTGCCGGCCGGCTGCCGAGAAGTTTCGCGTCTCGGCGACGGCGACGAAGCACCGCAGCAGATCGGGATCGTACATTCGCTGACTCCCTCATCATCAAACGTGATGACACATATCTACCTCATGCCGTTACGTGATGGAAGTTGGACACGTACGGTGGAAGTCATGTCAGCTCCGACCGGCAGCTATCCCGGTGCCTATCCCGTCACCGAACCGCTGCCGGTCCTCACCGCCCGGCCCACCCTGCGTGCCACTTTCGCCTCGCTGGCCGTGCCGAACTTCCGCTGGTACACCGGCGCGCTCGCGGCCTCCTCCGCCGGCGGCTGGCTCGCGCGCATCGCGACCGACTGGCTGATGGTGGAGCTCACCGGAAACGTGGCGCTGATCGCGCTCGTCGTCACGTTCCAGCTGCTGCCACCGATGCTCCTCGCTCCCTGGGGCGGGGTGGTGGGGGACCGGTTCTCTGCCCGCCGCACGGTGATTGCCGTTCAGCTGCTGCTCGTCGTCGCCTTCCTGTCGCTCGCGATCCCCGCCGTGCTCGGCTCTGCGTCGGTCGGTCTCATCATCCTGACCTCCCTGCTCGTGGGCGTCAGCGCGGCGTTCGAGGGTCCGAGTCGTGCGGTGTTCGTCGTCGAGGTGATCAGCACCCGTGGCCTCGCCAACGCGATGGGATTGAACGCGGCCGTACAGCAGTGCGCGGGGATCGTGGGCGCCGCCATCGCCGGAGTCGCGATCGCCGGGCTCAGTGCCGGGTGGGCCATGATCATCGGCGCGAGCGGACCCGTGATCGGCATCATCGGTCTGCTCCTCATCCGCCGCGATCGGCTGCATCCCGCCATCAAGGTCCCCGCCCAGCGCGGTCAGATCCGCGAGGCGATCCGCTATGTGCGTCGCAAGAACGACATCGGCGCATCGCTGCTGCTCATCACGGTGCTCGCCCTGTTCGGACTGACCGGATCGGTGCTGTTCGGCTGGGCTGCACGCGATGAGTTCGATCTCGGTTCCGGGGGATACAGCCTCTTCCAGGCGATGGCCGCACTCGGGGCCTTCGTCGGGTCGTTGCTGGCCGCGCGACGACGCCGACTCCGCATGCGCGACAACGCGCTGCTGCTCGCGGCGTCGGGTGCCATCTGGGCGGTGACCGGGTTCGCTCCGACTCCCGCGCTCTTCATCGTGGCGATGGTGGCGGCGCTCATCATCCGACTCATGTTCATGGTGGCGAACGACTCCCTCACACAGCTGTCGACCAACGGCGCCATCCGTGCCCGCGTCGTGTCGCTTTACATGATGTGCGCTACCGGCGCGCAGGCGCTCGGCGCCGTGCTCACGGGGTGGTCGGTCGATGCGCTGGGGGGACAGATGACGTTCCTCATCACCGGGCTGGTGCCGCTCGGTGTGGCTGGGGCCATCGCGATCGCGGCGACCATCGGCCTGCGACGGCAGCGCGGTTCCCGTCCGCCCCGCCGCCGCGGGGTTCTCGCGGCGGACTGAGGACCTCGCACCTCGGGTCCCGTGTTCCGGGCCTCGGGCCTCGGGCCTCGGGCCTTGCGCTTTGTGCCTTGGATCTCGTGCCTCGGATCTCGTGCTTCCCGTCTTGTGCCTCGTGCCTTGTGCCTCGGATCTCGTGCTTCGCATCTTGTGCCTCGTGCCTTGTGCCTCGGGCCTCGTGCCTCGTGCCGTGCGCCTCGGATCTCGTGCTTCGCGCTTTGCGCTCCGCGGCTCGCGGCTCGCGGCTCGCGCCTCCCGCCTCCCGCCTCCCGAACCGTACCCTCGGACCTCGGCCGCCGCGGGTCTCACGCTCCTGTGGTCGCAACCCCGGCACGGTTAATCCGTGAGACTTCCGTCTGTGGGGGAGAAGCGCCGCGTTGCACGGATTCTCGCCCACAGATGGAAGTCTCACGGGTGATGGGGAACGTCCCCGCCGGTGTCAGGATGAGCGCATGACGCGATGGCGGTGGGGTGGGAAGCACGTGCTGGTCACGGGAGGATCGGAGGGGATCGGCGCTGCCGTTGCCGCCGCCGCCGGGAAGCGGGGTGCGCGGGTCACGATTCTGGCTCGTCGGGCTGGACCCCTGAGTGCGACGGCGGAGCGCATCGGCGCGCTCGCGGTGCCCGCCGATGTCACCGACACCGGTTCTCTCCGGGCGGCGGTCGCGACGGCGGTCGAGGAGAACGGGCCGATCGACGTGCTCGTGCACTGTGCCGGGACCGCTCTCCCGGGGCGGTTTCTCGAGGTGGAGGAACACGAGTTCGCGGACCAGATGCGGCTGAACCACCTGGGGACGGTGAATGCCCTTCGGGCTGTTCTTCCCGCCATGGTGCAGCGCGGCGCAGGTCGAGTGGTCGTCACCAGTTCGACCGCCGCACTGCTCCCGGTGCCCGGCTACGCCGCTTATGGTGCGGCGAAAGCCGCAGTCGCGATGCTCGCCGCTGTGGTCGGGACCGAGATCGAGTCACGCGGGGTGCGCATCGGAGTGCTGTACCCGCCCGACACGAAGACATCGGGATTCGACGCCGAGAACCTGCGCAAGCCCCCGGAGACGGCGGCGATCTCGGCCGGCATCGCCCCGCAGAGCCCCGAACGCGTAGCGTCCGTCGTGTTGCGGGGGGTGGAGCGTGGCTCGCGGACCATCACATCCGATGTCCTGACCCGAGCTCTGCTGGTGATGCCGGGGGTCTTGATCCCGGTGATGCGTCCCGTGCTGGCCCGTATCGCGCGGCGCGCCCGCACACGGGAGTGATTTGCGCGGCCGCGGCCAGTCGGTGCTTCGAACGGAGGAGATTTCCTCGAAACGAGGATGATTCTTCGCCCTGTGAACTAACTTCGCGGAAATCTCCTCGTCTGAGTACACGCCGATGAGGCGCGCCCCCGCAGGAATTGACATCACGCTATGGGACGCCCCCAAGGGTCTTGATCCCGGTGATGCGTCCCGTGCTGGCCCGTATCGCGCGGCGCGCCCGCACACGGGAGTGATTTGCGCGGCCGCGGCCAGTCGGTGCTTCGAACGGAGGAGATTTCCTCGAAACGAGGAT
>NZ_JBJDRI010000027.1:0-62243 GCF_044987425.1 Microbacterium sp. ZW T5_56
CGTGGTCAGGTCAGGGGTCGCGAACGTAGGCTGGTGCAAGTCGAGGTCTTCCGGCGGATGGTCAGTGTGAGAACTTCCATCCTGGAAGACCTCGACGCCTATCCGCGAACCAACCGCCCGCCCTCGCTTACACCCTCAACTGCGAAGAGCCTCTTTATTGGAGCGTTCATGGTGACAATTCCCGCCCCCATTGCTGCGGCTTTTCACCGACAGATGCATGATGTGTCCCCCTGGGGGGCAACGAAGCCTGGTCGCAAAGCTGCTGATAAGGCGACACCGGGAATGATCCGCGGCTATGGGTTTGTTTTCTTGATATTGCTTTCGATCTCGATCTGGCTGAACTTCATCCCTAAACTTCTGGCGGAACGATACCTCATGCAGCTATCCGGTCCGCTCTTTCTCGCCTGCGCGATCGCCACCGCTGGGACCGTGCGGTACATAACCGGAATGCAGCGTCGCTCTCGACCGTCTGAGCGAATCAACGCGGTCGTTCTGACTCTCTTGTCGGTTGGGCTTCTCGTGGGTGCTGTGTTGCTCTCCCTGGTCTCTCGTTAGGCTCGATCTTCACCGGTCATCGAGATCCAGTCTTTCGCCAGGCTGCCGACGGCCCCGACGCTGACTACCGCCGAATCAATGCGCTGCGGCGCCCTCAGCCCGTAGGCAGGAGGGTGGCGGCGGCGCGGAGGCAGTCGATGAACGCGTGACGGGTGGCGTCCTCGTCCTCGCTCTCCCGCCATGCCGCCAGCAGGCGGGTGGTGGGGGATCCGGCGATCGGGACCACTGTGATCGACGGGGGTGCGAGCTGGCGCACTGACTCGGGGAGAATGCTGGCGCCGACGCCGGCCGCGACGAAGGCCAGCGCCGTCTCCTGGTGCACCACCTCCTCCACCACGCGCATCGTGCCGGGGGTGATTCCGAGGGTCTCGTCCACACGCGTGACGAACCCCGCCATGAGCGAGCGAGGGTAGGAGATCATCGGCACCTCGAGGATGTCCGTGACGCTCACCTCGGTGCGCGAGGCCAGCGGATGATCGCTCGGCAGGCACATCACCAGGCGTTCCTCGAACACCACCTCGGTGGCGAGAGTCGGACCGAAGGCGCTGTTCGGGAGGTCGTCGCGCACGATGCCGACGTCGAGGGTTCCCTCGCGCAGCCGATCGAACTGCTCGCCCGATGTGAGCGGCACCAGGGAGAGGGAGACGCGCGGGCGCTCGGCGCGGAAGCGACGCGTGACCTCGGGCAGCACCGTGTAGTTCGCGGAGCTGACGAACCCGACCGTCAGCTGCCCGGCCAGCCCGTCCACGTAGTCGCGCATCTCCGCGCGGACGCCCTCGACCTCCTCGATGATCCGTCGCGCCCGCTCCTGCAGGTGTCGGCCGGCGGGGGTGAGGGACACGCGCCGGGTGCTGCGCTCGAAGAGCGGCACTCCCACCTCCTGCTCGAGCCGGCTCACCTGAACGCTCAGCGGAGGCTGCGACATGTGCAGTCGTCTGGCCGCTCGACCGAAATGGAGCTCGTCCGCCACCGCGAGAAAGTAGCGCAGCTGACGGAGTTCCATGAGGGCACGATACGCCGGCCGTATTACCGCGACGTTTCCGGATCATTGCGAGCAAAACGCTATCAATCCGAGCGAGAAAAGGTATTTGACCAGGGTTTGTTCTGACCGCTTCTCTGGAGGGGAAGGACTCGATGAAAGGCCCACACCATGACCGCAGACACCCGGATCGACATGCTCTACCTGAGCGAGCCTGACGTGATCGCCGCCGGCATGAAAGACATGGACCGCTGCATGGAGGTCATGGAGGAGGTGCTCGTCCTTGTCGCGAAGGGCGACTACCGGATGGCCGGGAACTCCGCCAACTCGCACGGCGCGCAGATCAGCTTCCCGCAGTCGTCGCCGTTTCCCACGATGCCGCTGGACGCCGCAGACCGCCGGTTCATGGCCATGCCCGCGTACCTCGGCGGGCGCTTCGATGCCGCCGGCGTGAAGTGGTACGGCTCCAACGTCGACAATCGCGAGAAGGGCCTCCCGCGATCGATCCACCTCATCGTGCTGAACGACAAGGAGACCGGCGCACCGTTCGCGATCATGTCGGGCAACCTGGAGAGCGCCTACCGCACCGCCGCGGTCCCCGGTGCCGCCGCCAAGAAGCTCGCCCCGGTGAACGCCACGACGCTCGGGATCATCGGCCCCGGCGCGATGAACAAGAGCGCGCTGCACGCCATGACCGCCGCTCGGCCCACGCTGCACACGATTCGCATCAATGGTCGTCGGCGGTCCACGTCCGAGGCGTTCGCTGACTACGTGCGCGAGCACTACCCGCAGTTCACCACGATCGAGATCGCTGAGACCGTGGAGGCCGCGGTGCGTGACTCCGACATCGTCTCCGAGGCTGTCACGGGTCTGGTCGGCTCGGAGAACTATCCCTACATCGACGGCGACTGGATCAAGCCGGGAGCCTTCCTCAGCCTCCCCGCGAACCTGCGGATGGACAAGGAGTACACGCTCTCCGGCAAGGCGCGACTGATCGCCGACGCGAAGAAGATCTATGAAGCCTGGGCCGAGGAGTACCCGGCGCCGTCGCACGAGACGGCGTTCGGCATGATCGGTCTCTACTGGCAGGACCTCATCGAGGCCGGCGAACTTGACGAGTCTCGCGTCGTGAACATCGGTGACGTCTTCCAGGGCACGGCCGCGGGTCGCGAGTTCCCCGAGCAGCCCGTGCTGTTCAGCGTCGGCGGGATGGGCGTCGAGGACGTCGCGTGGGCGAAGACCGTCTACGAGAACGCCCTCGAGCTCGGCATCGGCACCACGCTGAACCTCTGGAACACGCCGGACCTGGCCTGATCATGCCCGGTTCCGTCTCCGCACGCGCGGAATCCGCCACGTACGCGATCATCGGCGCAGGTCTCACCGGTGCGTCGGTCGCCTGGCGACTGGCCCAGTCGGGTGCCGACGTCATCGTGCTGGAGCGCGATGTGCCTGCCTCTCCGCAGGGGAGCTCTCACGGGTCCGCGCGCATCTTCCGCTACGGCTACCTCGATCCGTTCTACGCCAGTCTCGTCGTCGATGCGCGCCGGTCGTGGGACGAGTTGGAGGCCGCCAGCGGTCGCCGACTCATCACCCCGAGCGGAGCCCTGGACTTCGGATCGGTGCGCGATCCGCGTGCTCTCGCCGACGTTCTGGACAGCGTCGGGGTGGAGCACGAGCTGCTCGCCCGCACGGAGGCCGCGTCGCGCTGGCCGCACCTGGACTTCGACACCGAGGTGCTGTGGCACCCCGGTGCCGGTGTGATCGACGCCGAGGAGTCGGTGCTCGCGATGCTCGACCTCGCGACAGCCGCCGGGGCACAGGTGCGCACGGGGTGGGAGGTGGTCTCGGTGGCCCATCGCGGCAGCGGGTACGTGCTCGCCTCCGCGACCGGCGAGACCCTGTACGTCGAGCAGGTGATCGTCGCCGCCGGGGGATGGCTGCCCGCTCTCCTGCGCGACCTCGACCTGCCAAGCACCTTCGCGCGATCCCTTCCCGACTTCGAGGTGCGGCAGGAGAACGCCTTCCACTTCCCCTATCGCGCGCTCGCCGATCAGAGGGAGCCCGCACCGGGCGAGTCCACGTCGTGGCCCACCTTCATCTACAAGGGGGAGAACATCCAGACCTATGGCCTGCCGGGTGGCCGGGACGCGCAGTTTCGCGGCCAGAAGGTCGCGGAGTACAACGGCGGCAGGCGGATCGTGTCGGCCTACGCGCAGGACGGCGTCGTCGACGCGGCGAACCGCGCGCGGGTCACGCGCTTCGTCGCGGCCTTCGCTCCGGGTCTCGTCCCGGAGCCGTACGAGGAGACCACGTGCCTGTTCACCAATGTCCCGCGCGACGACATGATCATCGACCGCGCGGCCGGCATCACGATCGTCTCGCCGTGCTCGGGGCAGGGAGCGAAGTTCGCCCCGCTGCTGGGTGAGATCGTTCACGACCTCGTCACCGGCACCGCGCCTGCCGCGGAGCGGTTCCGCGCGACGGGTCAGCGATTCGCGGCGGTGGTGTGAATGACGACGCACGCTGATGCCAACGCCCTCCTCGCCGAGATCGCATCGATCGGAGTCGATGCCGACCGCGGCGGATACTCGCGCCCGGTGTTCTCGGGCGCCGAGCTCGAGCTGCGTGCCTGGTTCCAGCGCCATGCCGAGCAGCGCGGGCTCGCGGTGGAGACCGACGGCAACGGGATCATCTGGGCCTGGTGGGACGTCGAGGGCTGCGATCGCACCGATGTCATCGTCACCGGTTCACATCTGGACTCAGTGCCCGGAGGCGGCAATTTCGACGGCCCACTGGGGGTCGCCAGCGCCCTCGCGGCGGTGGATCTGCTGCGCGAGCGCGGGGTGGAACCCTCGCGTCCGCTCGCCATCGCCGTCTTTCCGGAGGAGGAGGGATCGCGGTTCGGTGTCGCCTGTCTCGGTTCTCGACTGCTCTCCGGTGCCGTCACGCCCGAGCGGGTGCGCGAACTTCGAGATGAATCCGGACGCGACTACACCGCGGTGTCCGCGGAGGCAGGTTTCGATCCGAAAGCCATCGGGGCAGATCCCGCTCGTCTCGCCGCGATCTCGGCCTTCATCGAACTGCACGTGGAGCAGGGGCGTGGACTCATCGACCTCGGCGAGCCGGTCGCACTCGCCGGCACGATCATTGCCCACGGCCGCTGGCACGCGCGCATCGAGGGGCGCGGCGACCACGCCGGTGCCACGCGGATGGCGGATCGGCAGGATCCCGTCGTCGTCGCGGCCGAGACGATCCGAGCCCTGCGGGCGCACACGCTCGTCATCGATGATGCCCGCGGGACGGTCGGCCGGATGACGGTCACCCCCGGCGGGACCAACGTCATCGCGTCGGCGGTCGATCTGTGGCTGGACGTTCGTCACCGCGGCGAGGACGCCGTGCGGCGCATCGTCAGCGAGGTCGTCGCGGCCACCGGTCGCGCCGCAGACGCAGAGGGATGCATCGTCACCGTGACGGAGCAGTCCTTCTCCCCGACGGTCGCCTTCGACACGGCGCTGCGTGATCGCATGCAGAGCGTGCTCCCCGACGCTCCGGTACTCGACACGGGTGCCGGCCACGACGCCGGTGTTCTGGCGGAGTCCATTCCCACCGGGATGATCTTCGTCCGCAACCCCACCGGGTCTTCGCACACCCCCGCGGAGACCGCCGAGGCGGCAGATGTCACGGCGGGCGTCGCAGCGCTCACCGCCGTGCTGCAGGACCTGCTCGCCCCCTGAACCCGCGCCCGGAATCTGACGATTCCCGGGCTACCCGACTTGCATCACGAAAGGAATGACATGGACATCACCTCCCAGGTGAACACCGGCTGGATGCTTACTGCAACCGTCGCCGTGACGCTCATGCTCCCCGGACTCGCGCTCTACTACGGCGGACTCTCCCGCACCAAGAACATCCTGAACACCATGATGATCGTGCTCGGCGGCTTCGCCGTGACCGCGGTGCTGTGGGTGCTGTTCGGCTACAGCCTCACGCTCGGGAACTCGATCGGCGGCGCCGGCCTGCTGGGCGATCCCACCAACCTGTTCGGAATCCAGTCGCTCCTCGGAGCGGAGACCCCGGAGGGCGCTGTTCCGGCGATCCTCATCGCCGTGTTCCAGCTCATCTTCGCCGGCCTCACCGTCGGCATCATCGGCGGCGCTGTCGAGGGCCGCATGAAGTTCTCGGCCTGGCTGATCTTCTCCGGGCTGTGGGCCACTCTGGTGTACTTCCCGGTGGCGCACTGGGTGTTCGCCTTCGATTCGGCAGACGGATCGACCATCGGCGGCTGGATCGCCAACCGACTGCACGCCATTGACTTCGCCGGCGGTACCGCGGTGCACATGAACGCGGGTGTCGCGGCGCTCGTGCTGGCCTTCTTCCTCGGCAAGCGCCAGGACTTCCCGCACGTCGGCCGACCGGGCAACCTCCCGATCGCCGTGGTGGGCGCGGGTCTGCTGCTGGTGGGCTGGTACGGCTTCAACGGCGGATCGTCGGGCGGCATCAACGACAGCGCCGGCGTCGCGGTGACCAATACGCTCGTCGCCGCGTGCGCGGGCCTGCTCGGCTGGCTCATCATCGAGCGCATCGTGCGCAAGGCGGCCACCTCGCTGGGTGCCATCTCCGGTGTTCTCGGTGGCCTGGTCGGCATCACGCCCGCGGCCAACTCGGTGTCCCCGATCGGTGCGGTCATCATCGGACTCCTCGCCGGAGTCGTGGCCTTCGCGACCCTGGGACTCAAGGAGAAGCTCGGCTACGACGACGCGCTCGACGCCGTCGCGATCCACATGTTCCCTGGCATCTTCGGCACCCTGGCGATCGGCTTCCTGGCCGATCCGTCCTCCCCGGCCGGTGCCACGGGCATCTTCTTCGGCGGCGACTGGAGCCTGCTGGGCACCCAGGCACTCGCGATCGTCGCGGTGTTCGTGTACACCTTCATCGTGACGGCGCTGATCGCCTGGCTGCTGAAGATCACCGTGGGGCTGCGGGTCAGCCAGCGCACCGAGCGCACCGGCCTGGACACCACGCTGCACGCCGAGACCGCCTACGACCTGGACGATGTGCGCTCCTGAGCGCCGCGACTGAGACAAGGACACGATCATGAAGCTCATCACCGCAGTTCTGCAGCCCAGCGCACTGGAGCCGGTTCGCACCGCGCTCGCCGAGGTCGGGATCACCGGCATGACGATCTACGACGCGAAGGGTCACGGCGGGCAGGCCGGAAAGGTGGAGGTCTACCGCTCCCAGCGCATCCGGGTCGACTTCCTCCCGAAGATCTCCCTGGAGATCGTCGTCGCCGATGAAGAACTGGAGGCCGCGGTCACGGCCATTCAGGAGGCGGCGCGGACGGGTGCGATCGGCGACGGCAAGATCTGGGTCACCGACGTGCTGCAGGTCATCCGCGTGCGCACCGGTGAGACCGGCCCCACCGCGATCCGCTGACCCGACGTCGTGAGCGTAGGAACATGCGCCGAGTCGATGATGAATCCGACGGATCGGTCATCGACTCGGCGCATGTTCCTGGATTCGGAACAGCCGGTGACTGACGTCGACGTCGTGCGGCCCACAGACGTGCCTGCGGAGCCGTGGGCCAATGGCCTCGGCGTCACCCGCGTGCTGGTGTCGCGGCCGCACTGGCGCATCAGCATCGCCGACATCGACGCGGTGGCGCCGTTCTCGTTCCTCCCCGGCCGTGATCGACTGCAGATTCCTCTCACAGCTGCGGGAGTGACGCTGCACGGCGGAGCGGAGCGCCGCCAGCTCGCACCGGGCGAACCAGTGTGGTTCCGAGGCGAGGACCGTGTGGTCGGCCACCCTCCGATCGGGGGCGCGACGGTGCTCAACGTGATGACCGATCGCGCGCACGCAGTGCTCCAGCTGGGGCTGACCCGCGAGACGGTGGTCACGGGCGCGGATGCCGTCGTCGCGCTCGCGGACGCGCGGATCCAGGGCCGCGATGAGACGCCGGGCACTGTGGTGCTGCCTGGTCGCGACCCGGTTCGTCTCGTGTCGCGGGAAGCCGTCGCGGTCCTGCGCTGGCTTCCGGCCGTATCCGCCCGGTGAGGGCGGGCCCGTCAGAGGCGGGCCTCTCCGACACGCCAGTACCCGGAGAAGGTGATCCGGTCCTTCGCGACACCGTGATCCACGAGGTGGCGGCGGATCTCCTGCACCGCCAGCCGCTCCCCGCACACCCAGGCATAGTCGATGCGGGCGCCGAGATCCGCGTCGCGCACTGCGGCCACGAGTCGATCGCCGGGGCGGTCACCACCGCGGAGAACCCATTCCACGTCCCCCGCGAGCGGCTGGGCGTCGGCGGGGTCGCCGATCTCGATGAACACCCGGGTGTGATCGCATGAGGTGTCTTCCAGGATCCGCGCGATCGCCGGAAGGGCGGTCTCATCGCCCACGATGATCCGGGTGCTCGCTTCGGGAAGCGCGGCGTAGAGCGCGGTGCACTCGCGCACGCCCAGTACGGAGCCGATCCGAGCCCGCAGGGCGAACCGCGTGCCCGGTCCCTCATCACCGTGCACCACGAAGTCCACGTCGATCTCCCGCTGCGCAGGGCGGTGCGCGCGCAGCGTGTACCAGCGGAGGTCGGGTCGTTCGTGCTCGGGGATCTCCGCGACAGCGGCGCGGATGTTCTCCCCGCCCTCCTCCGGCAGGCGCAGCGGTGCCTCGTCATCACGCGGCATGAGAAGACCGAGGTACTCGTCCGGCCCGATCGGCGCGTAGTCGGAGAACTCTGCCGCCGTGAGCGTGAGTCGTCGCATGTGCGGGGTGAGCTGGCGGGTGCGGGTGACGGTCGCCAGGAAGACGCGGGCACCGACGCGACGGGGGCGGCGCGGGGCGCGAGCGATGCGGGCAGGATCAGCCACGGCGGGCTCCTTCTCTGAACAGCAGCCACAGGAAGAACCCGCCGCCGAGCGTGATGGTGACCGCGCCCACGGGGATGGGAGCCGGGAAGGCGTAGAGGGCGAGCAGGTCGCTGGCCAGCAGCAGCACCGCGCCGGTGAGCCCGGCGACGATCAGGCTCGCCCGGCCGCACAGCAGCCGTGCGATGTGCGGTGCGACGAGTGCCACGAAGGAGACGGGGCCGGCGGTGGCCACCGCGACGGCCACCAGCAGCGTGGCGCAGATCAGCAGCACCCACCGAGCACGCGTGACGCGGACGCCGAGCGCCGTCGCCAGCTGGTCGCCCAGCGGCATCATCCCCGCCGCGGGTGCGACGGTCGCGATGATCGGCATCACGACCACGAGGGCTGCGGCCGCGGGGATCAGATCCGACCAGCCGCGACCCTGCAGCGAGCCGACCAGCCAGGTCTGCGCGGTGGTGGCGCTCGCCACGAAGACCTGCGTGAGCACGTAGTCGACCACCGCCATCGCGATTGCGGACAGCGCGACTCCGGTGAGGACGAGCTGCACGCCATGCAGTCCCGAGCGCGCGGTGAGCAGCATGATGACACCCGCCATGACCACCGCCCCCACGATGGCGCCGAGGGCCGCCTGGTCGATCGAGCCGTTCCACACCAGGAACACCGTGACGGCACCCACGGAGGCGCCACTGCTGATGCCGATCACGTCCGGGCTGGCCAGCGGGTTGTGAGTCAGAGTCTGGAACACCGCCCCGGCGACCGCCAGGCAGACACCCACGATGATCGCCACGAGCGCGCGGGGCAGGCGGCGACCGAGCACGAAGAAGCCGTCGAGGCGCGCCGGCGGATCGCCAAGAAGCGTCCGCACCAATGCTTCCGGGGTCACCACGTACTCGCCCACCATGAGCGCCGTGACGCACAGGGCCAGCAGCAGCGCGCTCATCGCGACGGTGCACCAGAGGATGCGTTTACTCACTCGCAGCGACCAGCGACGGCGCGCGACGACGAGATCGTCGGGCAGGAGCGCGGTCACGACAGCCCCGCCCGTCGCCGGCCCTGGACGAACGCGATGAGCAGCGGCCCTCCCACGAACGCCATGACGATTCCCACCTGCACCTCGGCACCGCGCCCGATCACTCGTCCCGCGGTATCGGCCAGCAGGAGCATCGCGGGGGCGACGACCAGTGCGAGCGGCATCACCGCGCGCAAGTCCGGGCCCACCAGTCGTCGCAGCAGGTGCGGCACGACGAGACCCACGAACGAGATGGGGCCCGCGATGGCGGTGGCCGTCCCGCACAGCAGGGTGACCGCCACGAGGCCGAGAGCGCGCACCAGTCCCGGGCGCACGCCGAGGGCGATGGCGCTGTCATCGCCCAGGGACATCAGGTTCAGCACCGGGGCCAGCAGCAGTGCCAGCACCGCGCCGACGATGACGAACGCGATGAGGGCGAGCACGTCGTCCGCGGGACGCGCGGTGAGGGAACCCACCCGCCAGAAACGGAAGACGTCGAGGATGCGCTCGTCGGTGAGAACCAGGGCCTGTGTGGCGCCGCCCAGGATGGCGGAGAACGCCACCCCGGCCAGCACCAGCCGCACGGGGGAGGCTGCCGCGAAGCGAGAACCGGAGAACCAGAAGATCACGACGGAGGCGACGGCCGCACCGGCCAGAGCCAACCAGACGGTCCCGCCGACGCCGAGGGCGCCGAACGCGGCGAGTCCCGCCACCACGCCGAAGGATGCGCCAGCATTGACACCCAGCATGCCGGGATCAGCGATCGGGTTTCGGGTGAGTGCCTGCATCAGCACTCCCGCCGCGCCGAGGGCCACGCCGCACAGCAGACCGGTGATGGTGCGCGACACCCGCAGTTCGCCGACGATGTTGAGGACGTTCCGGTCTCCGGTCCCGAACAGTGATCCCACCACCTCGTCGAACGGGATGAAGCGAGCTCCCATCGCGAGGCTGAGCACGATGGTGGTGGCGAGCAGAACCACGCTGATCAACGCGGCCCGCCACGGCCAGCGCGCACGGGTGCGATCACCGGCCTCGGCACGCGCGCTGATCAGGGACTCAGAACTCATATTTGGTTAGCCTACCCAAACCTTCATAGGATGAAGTCCCATGAAGACAATCACCCTGCGTCGCCTTCGAACCTCCACCGTGCTGGCAAGCCTGGCAGGACTCGCCCTCCTGGCCGCCGGTTGCAGTGCGCCGGCCGCCGGACAGCCCGCGCAAGCCGAGGCGACGTCGACGGGGTACTCCGTGACGCACGCCATGGGGGAGGAGGAGTTCGACGCGGTTCCCGAACGTATCGTCGTGCTGGACTCGCCGCCCCTGGACGCGCTGGTCGCCCTCGGCATCACCCCGGTGGGCGCTCCGGAGATCGGCGCCGGCCGTGGATTCCCGGCCTATCTCGCCGATGAGCTGAGCACCACCACGCCGGTGGGCTACATCGCCGAACCCGACATCGACGCCATCGCCAACCTCGCGCCCGACCTCATCATCGGCTCCAAAGTCCGCCATGAGGCGCTCTACGAGGAGCTGTCGGCCATCGCGCCCACCGTGTTCTCGGAGGACACCGGGACGAACTGGACCGAGCAGGCCGAGCTCACCGCCGCCGCCGTCAACCAGACGGAGGAGATGGATGACCTGATCGCCGGCGTTCAGGAGCGAGCGAAGAGCGTCGGCGAGGCCGTGGGGGCCGCTGACAAGACCGCATCCATCGTGCGATTCCGCTCCGACAACTTCCGCCTCTACGGTCCGGGCACGTTCTCTGGCACGCTGCTCACCGACATGGGCTTCGACCTCGGCGCCGACCGCGACTGGAACGAGTACTCCATGATGGAGCTCAGCCCTGAGCTGTACGAGCAGATCGATGGCGACGTGGTGTTCTACACGAGCCCGGGCGGGGATCCTGCCGCCACCACCGAGCAGAAGATCACCGGTCTGTGGGGTGGGCTGCCTGCGGTCAGCGCGGGGAACGCACACTCCGTGGATGATGACACGTGGATGGTCGGCATCGGCGTGATGGGCGCCGGACTCGTCATCGACCAGGTCGAACAGCTGCTCGGCTGAACCCCGGCTCCCGCCCGTGCGCGCTCTCCGGCGCGCGCGGGCGATCCCTGTCCCGAAGGAAAGCATGTCCTCATCCGCACCCGCGCTCGAAGCCCGGAACCTGGTGGTCGCTTACGACGAGCGCATCGCGGTCGACGGCGTCGATCTCGAGCTGCCCGCCGGGTCCTTCACCGTGATCCTCGGCCCGAATGCCTCGGGGAAGTCCACCGTGCTGCGTGCGATGGCGCGCGTCCTGAAGCCGCAGACCGGCCAGGTGCTCTTCGACGGACGGGCGCTCGCGGACTACGGCACCAAGGAGCTCGCCCGTCGCATGGGCCTACTCCCGCAGGACGCGATCGCCCCCGAGGGCATGCGGGTGGCGGACCTGATCTCCCGCGGGCGCTACCCGCACCACACGCCGCTGCAGCGATGGACAGCAGCGGACGCCACCGCCGTGCGCGACGCGATGGCGGCGACGCGGACCACGGAACTCGCCGAGCGTGCGGTCGACCAGCTGTCGGGTGGACAGCGCCAGCGAGTGTGGGTGGCGCTGCTGCTGGCGCAGCAGGCTCCCGTGATGCTGCTCGACGAGCCGACCACGTTCCTCGACATCGCGCACCAGTTCGACCTGCTCGATCTGCTGAGCACCCTGAACGGGGAGGGGAAGACCGTCATCGCGGTCCTGCATGACCTGAATCAGGCGGCCCGATACGCGGATCACCTGGTTCTCATGAAGGAGGGTCGCGTGGTGGCCACCGGAGCGCCCGCCGATCTGATGACGGCGGATCGCATCCGCGAGGTCTTCGGCATCGACTCCGTCGTGATCGATGATCCGGTGACGGGGACTCCGCTGGTCGTGCGGCGCTGACATACCCCGCGAGACTTCCGAATGTGGGCGAGAATCCGCGCAACGCGGCGATTGTCGCCCACAGATGGAAGTCTCGCGGGACAGGGGTTCGGGTACCTCAGACGGCGTAGCGGCGGAGGGCGCTGGCCAGGACGCTGAAGCCCTCGATCAGCTGACCCTCGTAGCCGCTGGGCGTTCCATCGGCCATCCGCCAGTCCACTCCCGATCCCAGCCCGCCGAAGGCGGTGTCGTCGGCGATGGTGGTGGCGAGCCCCTCCAGAACCCGGTCGGCGAGATCGGTCATCCCGACGCGGTCGAAGGCGTCCACCAGCACGCGGGCGCCGTGGTGGGAGTATCCACCCTGCTGGTAGCCGCCCATCGGAAGGCCGAAGATCACGCCGCCGATGTCCTCCTCCGGGATGCGCCAGAGGTTCAGCGGGATCCCATTACGGAAATCGGTGAGGCCGATCCCGGTCCAGGCATCGGCCAGCGCCGTGAGCACCTCCCGCGCCTGGTCGGGATCCAGCAGCTCGCCCGCGCATGCGGCACCGTTCACCACGGAGAATCCGTAGTCGTGCAGCTGACCGTCCTGTGACCGCCAGCCCGCGATCAACCCCGTCTCCGGATTGCGGAACTGCGGAAGGTACGAGGCGCGCAGCAAGGCCGCCGACGACGCGATACGACCCGCCAGCTCCGCCTCGCCGAGGCGCGCGAGCAGCGGCTCCCACAGCAGCCACATCTCGTGCACCACGGCGTTGGCCCACGCGTCTTTCCAGCCGAAGGAGATGACGTCAGCCCAGGCGGTGCTCCACTGGTGCTGTCCGGAAATGCCCAGACGGAGGGTGGATTCCACCAGACCATCACCGTCGACGTCGCGGGCCAGCATCGCCTCCAGTTCGCGGACGAGCGGCGCGCGGTTCGTCTCGAACCACGCATCGCCATCGGGGGAGGATCGGACGAACCGCGCGGCTGCGGCGAGCGTGTTGGCCGCCATCTGCACGTACTCGTCCTCCAGACGATGCGGGCCGTGTGAGGTCGCGCCGCTGCCGTAGCTCGGGGCGCCGTCGAGCCACCGCTGCAGCGAATCGCCGACCCACGCCATCGGCGTGATCCCGTCCGCATCGCGCAAGTGTTCGGCGATGGCCGACACGTCCGCTAACGAGGTGGTGCAGTGCATCGACGCGCCGTTGTTGGAGTACGTGGTGGTGTCGGGACGGAACGACAGCGCGGTGAGCGTGTGGCGATGCACCATCCGCGCGACCGCGGGTGACGCGTCATCGGACAGCGTGGACAAGCGCGGGGCGCCGATGCGCAAGTCGAGCTCAGCGGTGTGGGTTCCTGCCGCCAGCACGTAGTCGCCGAACGTCGTGGGCGTCTCGCCGAGCTTGAGCTCCAGCGTGTTGGTATCCAGGGGACGCACCGAATCACTCCGCCACAGCGCCTCGTCGGATGCGCGGATGCTGAGCGTGCCGTAGCGCGGAAAATGCCAGGTCAGCGGGCCGGAGATCAAACCAGTCTCGCCGTGGAAAGTCGGTGCACCCAGCACTTCCGACGGCGTGACGCGATTGTCCGTGGCCACGTGCCAAGCGGAGCTCGTCCACGCGCGGCGCTCGCGGTCCGATTGTCGTGTCGCCCGCAGTCGAATCCCATCACGTTCCACCGTGAACGCCAGCGTGTAGCGCTGGTCGGCGGTGTCGCTGACGATGTCGTAGGTGACCGTGTTGCCGATCACCGTGGTGGTGCCGCGGTAGTCCGAGCGCAGGAAGCCGAGCGGCATCGTGCCGTCGATCGCGGTGAAGCGCGGCCCCTGCCCCAGATACTCGGCGTTCTGGTCGCGCAGCACCGGATAGACGCCGGACGGATACACGCCACTGCGCACGATATCCATGGAGCGCGGCAGCTGCAGCAGGTTGCGATCGGTGCGGCCCTGCCCGTCCTCGTCGAGACCGAGGTGGGACCACGCGGGAGAGATCAGCCGGAAGCCGACCGACAGGAACGGCGTGCGGAACCGGACCTCGGTCTGCGACACCGTGGCGCTGACGTCGTCGGGCAGCTCGCTGACCTCGATGCCCGCGACCTCGAGGCGACCCTCCGGCGCGGGCTCCCAGGTGGGATCGACCGTCCCTTCCACCGTGATTCCGGTGGTGACGAGGTTCCACCCCGGCCACCACTCGTCGGTGGCGGCCCGACGCGCCTGCGCGACCAGCGCGGTGGTGGTGAGGCCGTCCAGTTCCAGAGTGGCGCCGTGCGCCAGGATCGTGTCGGCATCGCCCGCGATACGTCCCACCTCCCGCCAGGCGTCGCCGTCCGGCGCATACAGGCGCAGGTCCAGCACGGCGTCGCGCTCCTGCCCGCTGGCGCACTTGTGATACCCCGGGGCGGCACCCACGCGGACGCGGTGGAGGGTGGCCGGCCGATCCGTGAAGAGGGCGCGACTGTGGAGGATGCGCCGGGCGGGCGCACCGTGCTCCTCGGGTTCGGGAGCTGTCCACAGGGATCGGGTATGCAGGCGCACCGGGGAGGCGGGTTCGAGTTCCCACGACGGTGTCGCCAACGGGTGGACGAAGAGATTGGCGATCACGACGGAGGCCTTTCCAGAGCGTTGACGGCCCGAATCTAACGCACTCCGGGGAGGAACGGAAGGATCGTTTTGGGAATCCGTTGACCGGAGCGGATGTGCTGTCCTATAGTTCAGACAAGAAGTTGCGAAATCGATTGTGCAACTGGCTTTCGAATCGCCCCCCGTCCCGCCGAACTAGACGATCCGCTACCCGAGGACTTGTCAGTTCGGGCTCAACGAAGAGAAACGGAAACAATCGTGGTGACACAGCGAGGCCGTAAAGGCCTGATCCTGGCGGCCGGTGCGGCCGTCCTGTCCCTGGCGCTCTCCGCTTGCGGCGCGTCCTCAGACCCCGCTCCCGCGGGCAGCGGCGGCGGCGAGTCGCCGGCGGCTCAGGAACCCGTCGAACTGCGCATGTCGTGGTGGGGCTCAGACGCTCGTCATGAGAAGACGAACGCCGCCCTCGACCTGTTCGAGGAGAAGAACCCCGGCATCACCGTGGTCCGCGACTTCGGCGGATTCGACGGCTACCTCGACAAGATCACGACCCAGTACACCGGTGGCAACTCGCCCGATGTGATCCAGTTCTACAACGAGGTGCTGCGCGAGTTCGCCTCCCGCGGCCAGACCCTGGACCTCAACGACGCCGTCTCCGAGGGCAACCTCTCGCTGGACGGCTGGCCCAAGGATCTGCTGGAGACCAACACGATCGACGGCGCCCTCAGCGCGCTGACCTTCGGCCTCAGCACGCACGCCTTCATCTTCGACGAGACCAAGTCCGCCGAGTACGGCGTCGCGGTGCCGAAGGAGGACTACACGTGGGATGACCTGAAGACCTATGCCACGGCGATCTCGGCGGCCTCGGGCGGCACGGTCTACGGAGTCACCGACCTCTCCCACAGCTACCAGGTGTTCGAGGTGTACGCGAAGCAGAACGGCGAGGAGTTCCTCACCGCCGACGGCATCGGATTCACCAAGGACACCCTGGTGGACTACTGGAACTACTGGAGCGACATGCGCGAGGCGAAGGCCGCCACGCCGCCGGACGTCACGAGCGAGTACCCGTCGCCCTACGACGCGGTGGTGCAGGGCACGGCGACCTCCACGTTCCTGTTCGCCAACCAGTACGCCGGCGTCGTCGGCACGGCCCCGAACCCGCTCGCGCTGATGCGCATGCCGGGCGAGGGCGACACCCCCGGTCAGTACCTCCGCGCCGCGATGAACCTCATCATCTCGAGCCAGTCCAAGCACCCCGCCGAGGCGGCCAAGCTGGTGAACTTCCTGCTCAACGACCCGGAGGCCAACGCTATCCTCGGCATCGATCGCGGTGTGCCGGCCAACGCTGACGTGGTGAAGGACGCGACCGCGGATGTCGACGAGGCGAACGCGAAGGCGATCGCACTGATCGAGAGCGTCCGGGAGAACGGCGCTGCAGCACCCGTGCCCGCCCCCACCGGCTCCGGCACCGTCAACACGATGTTCGCGGAGTTCGCGCAGCAGGTGCAGTTCGGCAAGCTCTCCGCGAGTGACGCGGCCGACCAGTTCCTCGCGCAGGCCAAGAGCGAACTGGGCTGATCCGACATGGCTCTCTCTGCTGACCGGCTGACGGCCGACGATCTGCCGTCGCAGGGTGACGAGCCGCACGTGGTGCGGGGGACGCAGCGCCCCCGCACCACGCGGGGACCGCGTCGCCGCGGCGGACTACGCGCCGCGCGCCTGAACGAGCGGATCGCTCCCTACCTGTTCCTGCTGCCGTGGCTCATCGGGTTCTTCGTGATCACCCTCGGGCCCATGCTGTACTCGCTCTACCTCTCGTTCACGAACTTCAGCATGCTCGCGCCGCCGCAGTGGGTGGGCGTGGACAACTACGTGAAGCTGTTCACGAACGACCCGAAGTACCTGGAATCTGTCAAGGTCACCCTGGTCTACGTCTTCGTCTCGGTGCCGCTGCAGCTGGCCTTCGCGCTGCTGCTGGCGATGATCCTCAACCGGGGCCTGCGCGGCCTCGCGGTGTATCGCTCGATCTACTACTTGCCCTCGCTCATCGGCGCGAGCGTCGCCATCGCGGTGCTGTGGCGGCAGATGTTCGGTCACAACGGACTGATCAACCAGATTCTCGGTATCTTCGGCATCGACGGACAGAGCTGGGTGGGATCCCCGGAGACCGCGCTCGGCACTCTGATCATCCTCAACGTCTGGACCTTCGGCTCTCCGATGGTGATCTTCCTCGCCGCGCTGCGTCAGATCCCCAACGAGCTGTACGAGGCGGGCGCGGTGGATGGCGTGGGCACCTGGCAGCGCTTCCGGTACATCACGTTGCCGATGCTGACCCCCGTGGTGCTGTTCAACCTGATCCTGCAGCTGATCGGCGCGTTCCAGGCCTTCACCCCGGCTTTCGTGATCTCGGGCGGCACGGGCGGGCCGGTCAACTCGACCCTGTTCTACACGCTCTACCTCTATCAGCGCGGTTTCACCGGCTTCCAGATGGGTTACGCCAGCGCCATGGCCTGGGTGCTCTTCGTGGGCATCGCCGCCGTGACGGCCGTGAACTTCTGGGCCTCGAAGTACTGGGTGCACTATGACGACTGAGATCACCACCGACTACACGCGCGACGTCGCCGACGGCTTCCGACGCAACCGACGCGGGCGCAACGCGCTGCGTCACCTGCTGCTCATCGGGGTCGGCTTCGTGATGCTGTACCCGCTGATCTGGATGCTGGGCGCCTCGTTCAAGGATGGCGCGCACATCTTCACGGAGATCTCCCCGCTGCCGAACCCGGTGGAGCTGGAGAACTACGAGCGGGGCTGGCGCGGATCGGGCATCGGCTTCGGAACCTACTTCCTGAACTCGACCATCGTCGCGGTGCTGTCCGTGGTGGGCAACCTGTTCGCCTGCACGCTGGCCGGCTACGCGTTCGCCCGCCTGAACTTCAAGCTGCGTGCGTTCTTCTTCGCCTGCATGATGGGGACGCTCATGCTGCCGCATCACGTGCTGATGGTGCCGCAGTACATCCTGTTCGCCAACCTCGGCTGGGTGAACACGTTCCTCCCGCTGATCACGCCGAAGTTCCTCGCGGTCGATGCGTTCTTCGTCTTCCTCATGGTGCAATTCCTGCGCGGCCTGCCGCGCGAGCTCGACGAAGCCGCGAAGATCGACGGCGCGGGCCCGTGGAAGACGTTCTGGTACATCGTGCTGCCGCTCACGATCCCCGCGCTCGCCACCACCGCCATCTTCACGTTCATCTGGACCTGGAACGACTTCCTGACCCCGATGATCTACCTGCAGGATCCGCGCACCTACACAGTCCCGCTCGGACTCAACGCCTTCCTGGACGCCAACGGCGACAATGCCTGGGGGCCGATGTTCGCGATGGCCGTCCTCTCGCTCGGTCCGCTGTTCGGCTTCTTCCTGGCCGGCCAGAAGTACCTCACCACCGGAATCGCCACTACAGGTCTGAAGGGATGACCACACTGATGAAGAGAGCACGGATCGCCGTTGTCGGCGCCGGCGGAATCGGCGCCGCAGCTCACCTCCCCGCCGTCACCGCACTGGCAGACGAGGCCGAGCTGGTCGCGATCGTCGACCTCGACCCGGCGCGTCTGGCCGATGCGGTGCAGACCTTCGGTCCCACCCGCGGTTACGCGGACCTCGGCGAGATGCTCGCCGCGGAGCGACCCGACATCACCGTGATCGCCACCCCGCCGCACCTGCATGAGCCGCTCAGCATCCAGGCGATGGAGGCCGGGTCGTGGGTGTTCTGCGAGAAGCCGCTCACGGGCTCGCTCGCCTCGGCGGATCGCATCCGCGAGGCCGAGCAGCGCACCGGACAGTGGTGTGTGACGGTGTCGCAGTTCCGCTACTCGGGAGGTTCGCGCCAGGTGCGCGATGCCCTCGCCGCGGGAACCTGGGGTCGTCCGCTTCTCGGTGTCGCGCACACCAGTTGGTACCGGGGTCCGGATTACTGGGACGCCGCCTGGCGCGGGAAGTTCCGCACCGAGTTCGCCGGGGCCACCACCAGCCAGGCGCACCACGCGATCGATCTGCTGCTCTGGCTGATGGACTCGCCGTGGGAGCAGGTGGCCGCCTACGCGGACACGCTCTCGCGTCCGATCGAGGTGGAGGACGCCAGCGTCGCCTCCGTCCGCTTCCGCTCCGGCGCGCTCGCCACCATGCTCTCCACGGTGCTGAGTCACAACCAGGAGACGCGCCTGCAGGTGATGGCCGAGGACGCCACGGTGGACCTGCACACGCTGTACATGCCGCTGCTCGACGAGTGGTCGGTGCGTCGCACGGATGCGGACGGCACCCGTGTGGTGGAGGACTGGGCGGAGCCGGAGGAGCCGGTGCAGGCGCACCGCGCGCAGCTGGCGAACATCCTCGCGCACTGGCGGGAAGGACGACAGCCCGAGCTCACCTGCGCCGAGGCGCGAGAGACGCTCGAGTTCCTCACGGCGCTGTACAAGTCCTCCGCCGTGGGCGCTCCGGTGACCCGGGGCGAGATCGCCGCGGGAGACCCGTTCTACGAGGCGCTGGACGCTGCCGGACCCGCGCGGGCGGAGGCGAAACATGCCCTCCGTTGAGCCGTCCGAGGTCCACATCCAGCACTCGCCGGACGGCGTGGACGTCAGTATCGGCGGCGACCGGATCGCGCACTATGCGCTCACCTCCGACGTGAGTCGCGTGGACCTGCCAAAGCCGCACTTCCATCCGCTGCGCACCCGCGGCGGCGCGGAGATCACCGGATTCGCACCGGAGGATCATCCCTGGCACCACGGGTTGCAGTTCGCGTTCCCGCGGGTTGATGGTCACAACCTGTGGGGCGGCGGGACCTTCCACGACCTCGAGCGCGGGTACACGGTGATCGACGATCACGGGTCCATGTCGCACGAAGGCTGGGACGATGCGGCCGAGCTCGCGGAACGCGTCCGTTGGCGCGGGCGCGATGGCGAGGAGCTCATCGACGAACGGCGCCAGTGGACGATCGTCCCCCTGAGCGTCGACGGCACCGATGGCTACTCGCTGGAGCTGGACACTGAGTTGCGCAGTCTCACCGGCGCCGACGTGGCGCTGTCCACGCCGGCCGGTCGGGGCCGACCCGACGGTGGCTATGGCGGTCTGTTCCTGCGTCTCGGGGAGAACTTCGCCGCAGAGGGTCTGTTCGGGGAGGGCGGCGAGATCACCGCCTCCGGCGCGGAGTCCCGCACGCTCGTGGTACACGGGCGCACGGGTGACGGCGCTGCGGTCACTCTCGGGCTGTCGTTCCGGGATCCTTCCGCCCCCGGAGTGCAGGCGTGGCTCTACCGCTTCGACCCGTTCTCCGCGATCGGGTGGGCCAGCGCCTACAACGAGGATCTGGTGCTCCCCGCCGACACCCCCCTGCACTTCCGGCACCGCCTCCTGGTGCTGGACGGGCACGTCGACCCCGCGGCAGTGCGCGCCGCGCTGTAACGTGCCCCCGCGGTGCGGGGTCGGGCCGACCCGAGCGGCAACGCCGGCCCGCCCCCGCGCCGCGGCCCCTTCCGCTGTTGCTGAGTGCCCTTCGTCTCGCTGGCGCTCGCTCAGGAACCGCGATGGGAAACGAAAGGCGCCTCAGTCCGCGACAGGTGCCGTGGAGCCCCGCTCGTGGAGCACGGGGCGGGGCTGAGCCACCACGACGTCCTCCAGTGCCGTGCCGCCGAGGTGATCCAGGAGCATGCGCGCGGCGATGCCACCCGCGGCGTGCATCGGCATCGCGACAGCGCTGATCGCGGGGGTGGTGTACTCGGCCACCCACGCGTCCTGCACGCAGATCAGCGACAGCTCGACGGGAACCGTCACGCCGCCCGCCAGCGCAGCCGAAAGCGCGCCGACAGCCGCGTTCGTGCTCGCTGCCACGACAGCGGTCGGGCGCTCGTCGGCTGCCAACAGCCGTCGCATCGCCGCGGCACCCTGCGGGGCCTCCCAGCCACCCGGCTGTATCCATTCCGAGCGCGTGCGCATGCCGAGTGCCGCGATCGAGGCGGTGAATCCCTCGAGACGACGCGCTGCGGCATCGTGCTGGTCGGCGCCGGCGATGAAGCCGACATCACGATGGCCCAGCGACGCCAGGTGCTCCAGCGCGATGGCCACAGCCCGGTGATCGTCCAGCGCCACAGAGCCGATGTGCCCGTCCAGGCGGGAGTTGAACAGCACCACGGGGATCGAGAGCTCGATGAGCTGGCCGAGGCTGTCGTCGCTGACGCCCTCGGCGCGCTGCAGGATCACGCCGTCCACGCGTCCGTTTCCCACCAGGGAGGCGAGCCCGTTGCGGCCGCCGCTCTGGGCGTTGAGCTGACCGAGCAGCACGGCCGACCCCTGAGCCTGGCAGGTCTCCTGCACACCCGCATAGAGGCTGGCGAAGATGGCGTTGTTGACTTCCGGCACCACGAGCCCCACAGCACCGGAGCGGGACAGCCGCAGGGCGCGGGCACGATGATCGGGCACGTAGTTGAGGCGAGCGGCGGCTTCCAGCACGCGCTTGCGCGTCTCCGCATTCACCCGGGCGTCAACATCGGCGTTGAGCACCCGTGAGGCTACTGACGGTGAGACCCCCGCCGCCGCGGCCACGTCCTTGAGCCGGGTCATGGATCCCAGGTTAGCGCGCTGAACCAAGGGAACTCCCGGCGGCCGTCATGGCTGTGCGAACGCGCGAGGCGGGGACCTCGCGCAGAGGGACGTCGTCGTGCAATGAGATCGTCGCCGCAAATGCGGCGGCCGCTCCGTACTCGAAGCACTGCGCCGTGACGCGCGCGGACGCGAGCGCCTCGTGGTCAGCGCCCAGGCACCGGCCCGCGACGATCACGTTCTCGATGGCCGCCGGCAGCAGCGATCCCAGGGGCACGTCGTACCAGTCATCGTGCAGCCAGTGCAGGCGGGGTCGTGCTCCGTCGTGCAGCTCGATCGGCCACGGCGAGCGCACGATTCCGTCGTCGCGCTTGCGCAGCTCCACCACGTCCGCGGCGGTGAGGTCGGTGACCGAGGCGATGCTGCGAGTCTGGCGGATTCCGGCCTCCACGCCCGTGTCCACGACGTGCGCATCCGCACACCCCGCGATCTCCTCCGCGAAGAAGCGCGCATAGGCGCGCACCTGACGACGACCGGCTACCTCGGCGATCGTGAAATCCTCCGGATCGATGACGTTGAGCACTCGTCCATCGGGTGCCGACAACCGGGTGGCATTGACCATCAGTTCACCGGCACGGGGCGTTCGGAAGACCCAGATCTTCTCGCGCGGGAGGTCCGCTCCCGCGTCCCGCTGGTCCCGGAGGCGCTCCGTCACCCAGGGCGGGCAGATCGTGTCCTCGCCGAAGGCTTCCCAGAAGCGATCCGTATCGACCCCGCCCAGCCGGAAGAACATGGTGGGGTTCTGGATGCGGCCGGCGTCGCCGAAGCGGTAGTCGCCGCCCATCAACGCCACCACGGCGGCGTCCCCCGATGCGTCGATGATGCGGCCGGCGTGCACTGCCACTTCGCCGGCGGCGGAGGTGACCACGACGCCCTCGCAGCGATCACCGTCAGCGATCGCGCGGGTGACGGCGGCATGGAACATCACGCGGACACCGGCGGACGCCAGCAGATCGTCGGCCGTCTCCCGCCAGCGCAGCGGATCGTGCGCCACCGTGAAGGTGCGGCCGTATCGCTGCGGCGCGGTGAGACCGCCACGGTGATCCAGCTCCCGCCGGAAGCGTTCGGTGAATCCGTGGACCACCTGGACCGGACCCTGTGTCTCGTCTTCGCTCGCGAGGTAGAGGCCGCAGATGGTGCCCGACATCCCCGCGACAGCCGCGCCGCCGGCGAATCCGTAGCGCTCCACGACCATCACTGAAGCCCCCGCTTCGGCAGCGGTGACCGCGGCGGCGACGCCGGCGGGTCCGGCACCGACCACCAGCACATCGACGTGGGCGAGAACGGGCAGCGTGTGGTCTGGGCTCAGCGGTTGGGGAAGGTGCCACCGATCCAGCAGCGGCGAAGTGTGCGGCGGCAACACGCGATCACCGACCGATCCACACCGCGGGACGCTTCTCCACGAAGGCTCGCACGCCCTCCCGGCCGTCGGGGGAGCCGAACAGCGCGAGCAGTCCCTCGCGCTCGATCCGATATCCCGCTTCTGCGTCGTATGCGGCCGTGATCGCGTGCTTGGCCGCCGCGAGAGCCGCCGAGGGTCCGGCAGCCAGCGATTCCGCCACCGTGGCGACGGTCCGCTCGAGCTCATCGGCATCCGCGACAAGCCGCGCGATCAGTCCCGCCTCGTGCAGCTCCGCGGCCATTAACGTGTCGCCGAGCAGAATCACGCGCTTCGCCCGAGCCGGGCCGAGCTGAGCTGTGAGGCGCTGCGTGCCACCCCACCCGGGGATTAGCCCGAGCTTCAGCTCCGGCAGCCCGAATCGCGCGCCCTCGGCCGCGATCACGATGTCCGCGGCGAGCACCAGCTCGAAGCCGCCGCCCAGCGCCGTGCCGCCCACACCGGCCACCACGACGAGGTCGGTGCGCGTCAGACGCTCGCAGAGTCCGCGGGCACGATCGGTGAACACTCGGAGCGCCACCGGATCCTCCGCTGCGTCGCGGTAGCCGGCGATGTCGGCACCGGCGCAGAACATCGGACCGTCCGCCGTGATGACCAGAACTGCGGCGCCGGCGGCTTCGGCATCGTCGACGGCCGCGTGCAGCGCGTCGATCATGCCGGCCGTCAGCGCGTTTCTCTTGTCGGGCCGATGCAGGATCACGTGGTGCACGCGACCGGATGTGCGGGTGACGATCTCACTCACGATGCGACTCCCTGTTCGTAGTGCTTGTCGATGGTCTCCGCGCTGTACCCCAGCTCGCCGAGGATCTCGCGTGTGTGCGCGCCGAGCTCCGGCGGGATTGATCGCACGCCGGGGCGCACTCCGCCGTAGCGCACGGGGTGGCGCAGCACCCGCACGGCCCCCGCGCTCGGGTCGTCGAACTCGTCGAAGGACTCGTTGTGCGCCACCTGCGGATCCGCGATCACCTCGGCATAGCCGTTCACCGGCGCGAACCACATCCGCGCGGCCGTGAATCGCTCGGTCCATTCCGCGGTGGTGCGGGTCGTCATGTGATCGGCCACGCGGGTGTTGATGTCGTCACGGGCCTCGTATGCCGCGCCGCGGTCGGTGAGGAAGTCGTCGTCCTCGAACACGGACGCCAGCAGCTGGGCGGAGGTGAGCGAGATGCAGAGGTGCCCGTCCGCGGTGCGGAAGACGCCGTAGGGGGCCGTGTAGTAGATCGAGGAGACCCCGGCACGGGAGCGCTCACCGCTCAGCCCGTTCAGCGCGTACGTCAGCGGCTCGATCTGCAGATCCAGCGCGGCGTTGAGGAGGTTGCTCTCCACGCGGGTACCGCGACCGGTGCGGGCGCGACCGTGCAGCGCGGCCAGGATCCCGAACGCGCCGAGCACGCCGGCGTGCTGGTCCACGATGCTGGCGCCCACCGGCGTCGGCGGCGCGTCAGCCCCACCGGTGGCGGCGGCGAGTCCGGACAGCGCCTGGATCAGCACGTCCTGACCCGGGCGGTCCACATACGGACCATCCGATCCGTAGCCGGAGAGCGAGGCGTAGACGATCCCGGGGTTGTAGGAGGCGACCTCGTCGTAGCCGAACCCCAGCCGATCCAGCGTGCCGGGTCGGAAGCTCTCGATGAGCACGTCCGCGTCGGCCAGCAGGTCGCGCACGATCCCGTGTGCATCCGGGTGCTTGAGATCCAACGCCATGCTGCGGATGTTGCGGTTGCCGAGCGCGAAGAACGGGCTGTAGCCGTTCAAGAACCGATCCGGCGCACTCCAGGATCGCTCGAAGGCGCCCGTGTGAGGCTCGATCTTGATGACGTCCGCGCCGAGATCCGCCAGCAGCTGCGTGGCGGACGGGCCCTGCAGGAAGTGGGTGAAGCTCACCACGCGGATGCCGTCGAGCATCCGTGGATTCTCAGAAGATCCCATTGCGCACCTCGAACTTGCTCGGCTTGCCATAAGCGGGCTTGCCGGAGCCCACCCAGTCGGCCACCCAGCGCAGCATCGGCTCCAGCGTCACGACCGGGTTTCCCAGCATGTCGGCGGCGGCGTCGCAGTTCACGAACAGCGCGTTGTCCGACTCGCTGCCCTCGAACACCGGCTCCACGCCGAACAGCTCACCGAAGCGGGTGGCCACGTGTCGCACGCTGATGCACTCGGGGCCACCGATGTTGATCGGAGTGGCCGGCGTCTCCACATGACGCAGCAGCCGGGCGAAGTGATTGATCGCATCCCCCTGCCACTGGATGTTGACGTTCCCCGTGGCGAGCGGGACGACCGAACCGCTGCGCACCCAGTTCGCGATCTCCTGCAGCACCCCGTAGCGCATGTCGATCGCGTACACGAAGCGCACCAGACGACCCGGGGTGTCGTGCAGGCCGCTGAAGTATTGGAACGTGCGCTCGCGGCCCACAACGGAGTTGGCGTACTCGCCGGGGCGGGCCAGCGGCGGGGTGGCCTCGGTCACGCCGCCGCGGCGCGGGTCCGACCACGGGTACACGTGGATCGTGGACAGCGCGACGATGCGGGAGTCGCGGAACGTGTCGGCAACGATCGCGGGGGCGAGGGTGTTCATGGCCCACAGGAAGTCCTCGCGGCCGCGGTAGTCGAACTTCAGACCCGCCATGTAGATGATGTTGCGGATGCGGGGGAGCGCCGCCACCGCATCGCGATCAAGCAGGTCGCAGACGATCGTCTCCACGCCGTGCGAGCGCAACCGCTCCTCACCACCCTCCTCGGAGAATCGCGAGACGCCGATCACGCGCTTGTCGGGCGCCGCCCGCTTGATCATGCGCGCCAGCGAGAACCCCATCTTCCCGGCGACACCCAGAATCATGATGTCGCCGTCCAGCGCCGCGAGGTCGGCCACGGTCTCCGCCGTCGGCAGCGACATGAAGTCCTCGAGGTGCTCGACGTTGCGGAACGCCTCGGGCAGTGAATCGCGGGTCAGCAGGGGCGTCGTGGGTGATGTCATTGCGATCCTCCAGGGGTGTCCAGCCAGCGGGAAATGTGGGCCGCGACGAAGTCGTCGTCGGCGAGATCGGGGTGTTCGCGCCAGACGCGGTCGATGGCGTCGAGCTGTCCGGGAGAGAGCGTCTCGTCGGGGTCCAGACACCATGTGCCCTCGACGAAGCCCTGGCGGCGCAGCACCTCCAGGCAACCCGGGATGCAGCCAGCGAAGTCGTGCTGCGCGTCGTAGATCGCAGCGTTCGCATCGGTCACGCGCGAGTCCAGCGCCAGCAGATCCGGGGGCACCGCGCCGGCGCGAACCGCACGTCGTATGGTGTCGAACTGGGCGACGGCGGCGTGCGTCCACACGCTCCAGTGCCCGAGGAGTCCGCCGGCCACGCGCACCCGCACCAGCTCGCCGTCGTGCGCGACGTCGAACGGTGCGAGCAGATCGAGGACGATGTGGTCGTCGTTGCCGGTGTAGAGCGTGATCCGCTCCTCGGCACCCGCGGCGACGACGGCGCGCACGATGTCCAGGGTGCGATAGCGGTTGAAGGGTGCCATCTTGATGGCCACGACCGACGGGATCGCGGCGAAGCGGCGCCAGAAGTCGTAGGAGAGATGGAAGCCGCCCACCTCGGGAAGCAGTGCGAAGCCGATGACAGGTGCCACCTCCGCCACCGCGGCGCAGTGCGCGAGGATGTCGTCCTCGTTCGCGTCCCGCCAGGCGGCCACGTTCAGAAGGACGGCGTGGTAGCCGTGCGACAGTGCCAGCTCGGACTCCGCGATGGCCTGCGCGGTGTCGCCGATCACACCGGCGACCAGCACGGGCTCGCGATCCGCGTGCTCACGAGCGGCCTCGGCGGAGATACGCAGCACGTCGGGGAACAGACCGGCGGCGCGAATGCCGAACTGGGTAGTGTGCACACCGACGGCGAGGCCATCGGCACCCGCGTCGAGGTAGTAGCGGCTGATCGCGCGCTGGCGGCGCTCGTCGAGTCGGCGGTCGGCGTCGAGCGCGAGGGGATGCGCGGGAATCACCCCGCCTCGGGCGAGCAGACGACGGGCTGTGGCGACGCGCTCCTCATGCAATCGATTGCTCATGGGGCTCCAGGGGGTGACGACGATCGGGTGGGAAAGGTCAGTCGATGCCGAGGGTGGCGGTCTCGACCGTGAGGGCGGGAAGCGAGTCGGGGTGCGGCAGGGGGACGAGGCCGAACGGGGCGGCCAGTGCGGTGCGCGTTGATATCGCGCCGTCCGTGACGACGAGTCGCACGCGTCCGTCCTGGCGCGCATAGAGGTCGGGGTGCGCGGCGGCGAGGCGCTCTTCGAGGTCGTCGCCGAGATCGGCCTGCCGACCGAAGTAGTGATGCCCGTTGCGCTCGATGTGGGTGAGGCCGAGCGTCGCCGCAACCGCGATGTCCTGCGGAACGGTGATCGGCCCGAGCGTGGCCAGATCCTCCGCGGTGAGGATGGTGGGGCGCGTGCGGCCGCGTTCGGCGATGAGCGCTGCGTTCGCCGCGCCGCGGAACACGCCCTTGCACCCCTTGTAGGTGCCGCCGGCGTAGCCGAGGTCCATCGCCGCGCGCACCGTGTCGACGGCATCGTCGGACTCGTCGATGATCACGCGAGTGCCGTGCGGCAGAGCTCGAAGAGCATCGCCGACCGAGGGGTCGAGGGCCACCGCGCGGGCGAAGGGCTGCTCGATGGCGATCAGCCCGCTCTCGAACCAGTCGCGCAGCTCCGGGTCGGTGGTGAGCGTCTCCCACCACTCGGTGAGGTCGTCCGCGCGGGTCATCGACTCGTTTCCGTCGATCGTGAAGCGCGCATCGATCCCCTCCTCGCGGGTGAGAGCTCGAATGCGGCGCAAGCGGTCCGTGTCCTCGGCGGCGTCTGCGCGGGTCTTGATCTTGAGATGCGTGAGCCCGTAGCGCCGGATCGATGACACCAGACTCACCGGCAGGGCGTCGGGCGAGGGGTCGGCTTCGGCGTCGGTGAGCGGATCTCCGAGGCCGACGGTGTGCCGCACGTGCAGGCGGTCGACCTGCTGCGGCGAGAACACGGTGCCTCGCAGTTCATCGTGGATGGCTGCGGCATCGAAACCCAGCAGACCCGAGCCGAGCGCGGTGGCGAACGGTGTCTCTTCGAGTCGGCAGACGGCATCGATCACCGCGCGCTCGACGAGTGCTGTGCCCAGTCCGCTGAGCAGTCCGGGGATGTTGTGCGCGCGACCCCACTCGGCCTGCGCCTCATCGAGCTGGCGCCACAGGTCGAAGGCGCTCGCGGCGCGCAGCCCGACGGCGGTGGTTGCCGCATTGTCGATGACCGCGACCATGTCGCGCAGGTCATCGCGGAAGGCGGAGTGCGGATCCTTGGTGAACCACTTGGGCGGAAGCTGTTCCGCAGCGAAGCCCAGCGTCGAGCGACGCCCCTCCGCCACGCGCACCTCGATCACCGCGTGCGGCGCGCGAGTCATCTCGGCGATGCCGTACCGGAACGGGATGCGCGTGTCGGTATGCGCGACCCGCGCCGTGACTTCGGTGATCTCGTACACATCAACTCCATTGCTGATCGCTGTGACTCTATCGAAGCACAATCGATTGTTCAAGCGTTGTGTGCAACTCCCCCTCCCGCGAGACTTCCGTCTGTGGGTGACAATCGCCGCGTTGCGCGGATTCTCGCCCACAGACGGAAGTCTCACGGGTCATGGTTTCGGGAATCTCACGCGGCGTGGCGGCGGAGGGGTCTGGCCGGGTGCCCGATGCGCGTAGGGCGGGACCGGGTCAGTGCATGCGGGTGAGGGTCTCGGCGACGCGTGAGGTGCGCAGCACGTGCGCATGCACCTCCGGGGCCAGTGTGCGCAGGCACGCGAGCATCGCCTGGTGCGTCGCCGGGACATCGAGCGTGCCGGACAGCAGCGGCTCGTGATGCGCGATGCGGTTGCGCAGATTGTTGATCGCGGCGATATCGCGATCGATCAGACGACGGGAGGTGCGCTGCGGATACGCGCGGTGCAGGTAGGGGACCCACACCGTCTTCTCCATCGCGGCGGTGGTCAGCTGGCGCCAGAAGCCGAACGACAGCTCTGCGATCACCTTCCCGGGAGTCGCCCGCGCGTAGCCGCAGCGGGCGATCGCCTCGTCCACGCTCTTGCGATTCACCTCGTTGACGTCCGTTCCCCGCTTGATGCCGTTGACCTCTCGCGTCCGCCAGATCGGCGTGACCGCCGGCGAATCGGGATGCAGCAGCCAGTGCGTGGAGTGCGGCCAGGATTGCATGATCGCCGCGTCGTAGGCGTTGCGCAGCGCCACCTCGAAGTGGGAGATGTCATGCATGAGCACCTGCGAGAGCTCAGCGTTCCACTCATACAGCCGCAGCGCCTCGCCGCGATCGCCGGAGCATTCATCGATGTAGCGCTGGAAGCGGGCTCCGCTCAGCCAGGAGTCGATCCAGAGGTCGGACATGCAGCAATCGTCGCGCACCAGCGCCGGTGTCCGAGGCCGCCTGTGGACAGAGCAAAGCCCCGGCGACTTGGTCGAGATCCAGCGGTCCACACGGGGCTTACACGGTCATCGTAGACCACCGCGCGTGCTCGACCCCGGTATCCACAGATCGATTCGACCCCGACGGCTTGCCGACCGCGTAGCGTGGAAACATGGCGACCAAGGACCTGACTCTCTCCGACTTCGAGTCGACGGTGAATGACAACGACATCGTGCTCGTGGACTTCTGGGCATCGTGGTGCGGTCCGTGCCGCATGTTCGCGCCCATCTACGACAAAGCCTCCCAGGCCCACCCCGACGTGGTCTTCGGCAAGGTCGACACGGAGGCCGAGCAGCAGCTCGCCGCCGGGTTCCAGATCACGTCGATCCCGACTCTCATGGCCTTCCGTGACAACATCCTCGTCTTCGCCCAGCCCGGCGCGCTCCCCGAGCCCGCGCTGGAGCAGGTCATCACCGCGGTGAAGGGCCTCGACATGGACGACGTCCGCCGCCAGATCGCCGAGCAGGAGGCCGGCGCCGCCGATGGCGCCCAGGTCTGATCTCGGTTGAGAGCTGGAAAACGCCGCGCGGGTTGCTTCCTGCGCGGCGTTTTCCATCTCCGACAACGTGACTGACGTCCGTCGCACGTCTCGCTGAGCTCGCGCAGCCCCCGGGGCGTCATGCGGCGTCATCCTCCGGCGTCGCGGCCCGCGCGGCGGCGGGGGTTCCTAGGCTGGGAACATGACTGAGACGATCACTGTGGGCCCGCTCATCCTCGGCGGCAATGTCTTCGGGTGGAGCGCTGACCGCGACACCTCCTTCCGCATCCTGGATGCTTTCGTGGACGCCGGCGGCACCACGATCGACACCGCTGACGTGTACAGCGCGTGGATCCCGGGCAACTCGGGTGGCGAGTCGGAGACGATCATCGGAGAGTGGCTGGCTGCGCGACCGGGTGTGCGTGAGCGCGTGCAGATCGGAACCAAGGTGTTCTCGCTGGCGTCCCGTCCCGGCCTGTCGGCCGCCAACATCGCGGCAGCCCTCGAGGACTCGCTGCGTCGGCTGCAGACCGACCACATCGACATCTACTTCGCGCACCGGGACGACCCGAACGTGGAGCAGGCGGAGGCCTTCGGAGCCTTCGACGCGGCCGTGCGTGCCGGCAAAGTTCGCACTGTCGGAATCTCGAACTTCGAGCCGGCGCGTATTCGCTCCGCGGCGGCCGTCATCGCCGAGAACTCGCTCACGCCGATCTCCTTCGCCCAGGATCAGTACAACCTGGTCGAGCGCGATGCTGAGGCCGAGCTGATCCCGACGCTGCTGGAGCTGGGCATCGGCGAGGTGCCCTACTTCGCCCTCGCCGCCGGCTTCCTCACGGGCAAGTTCCGCCCCGGGGCTGATGTCGACACAGCGCGTTCGAACTCCGCGCGCTACCTCGACGACCCCCGCAACCTCGCCCTGCTCGAGGTGCTGGACGGCATCGCCGCAGCACACGACGTGCCGGTGACCGCGGTGAGCCTGGCCTGGCTGCGTTCGCGTCCGTCGGTGGCTGCGCCCATTGCGTCCGCGCGCACGCCCGAGCAGCTTCCGGCGCTGGTGGCATCGTTCGACCTGGAGCTCACCGACACCGAGCTCGACGCCCTCACGGCGGCATCGGCTCGCTGACGCGAGGCACCGCGGCACGAGGCGTCCGCCCACGACGCGTCTGCTGACACGACACAGTCCCATCCCCGAGGCTCGGACTCGGGGATGGGCCTGTTCGCGCCGAGACCCATGAGTGCGATGTCGCTCGTGTCTGCGCTGCGTCGCGATGGATGTCAGGCGCGGGTCCAGGCGAACGGGTCGTCCTGGCTGGCCTGGTATTCGAGTCCGATGTAGCCGGCGTAGCCGCCGGCCCGGGCGTCGGCGATCCACTGCGCGAGCGGCAGGTCACCGGTGCCGGGCTCGCCGCGGCCGGGGGCATCGGCGATCTGGATGTGACCGAAGTCGGCCGCGTGGTCCGCGATCACGGCGGCAACGTCGTCGCCGTTGACGGCGAGGTGGTAGAAGTCGGCGAGCAGCTTCACGTTGTCGATGCCGTGCTCGTCCTTCAGCCGCTGGATCACGGCGAGTGCGTCCGCGGCGGTCGTGAGCGGGTAAGCGGGCGCGCCGCTCAGCGGCTCCAGCAGCACGATGCCGCCGATACGACCCACGGCGCGCGCAGCGATCGCGAGGTTCTCGACGGCGAGGTGATCCTGAGCGTGAGCGTCGGCGCCTTCGATGCGGTTGCCGTACAGCGCGTTGAAGGCGCGGGTGCCGAGCCGCTCGCCGATGCCGACGACAACGTCGACGTTGGCGCGGAACTCGTCCTCGCGGCCGATCCACGACACCAGTCCGCGGTCGCCCGCGGGCATGTCTCCGGCGAAGAAGTTCAGGCCGGTCAGCTGTACACGCGCGTCCTGGATGGCGGTGACGAAGGCGTCGATCTCATCCTCGGCGGGAACGGCGACCGGGAAAGGCCACCAGAACTCCACCGCGTCGAAGCCGGCAGCCTTCGCAGCGGCCGGGCGCTCGAGGATCGGCAGTTCGGTCAGGAGGATGGAGGCGTTGACGGTGTAGCTCATGAATCGCCCTTGATTTCAGATCGTGGAATCGAGATATCCCTGACGACAAGAGTACGCATGCGGCATCCGCGAACTCGGGCTGGTAGGCGCCATACCGCCCCCACGTCCGGCACGGCGCGCTCCGCTGTCGCCTACCCTGGGGAGGTGTCCGAACCCGATAAGACTCCGACCGCTCCCGAGAACGCGGCATCCGTACCGCCTGTGACCACCGCGCCTGGCGCGCCGTCTCCGCAAGGGCTCCGGGAGCGCGAGCTGCGCACCCGGCTGCGGACAGCCACGATCGTGAACGTGATCCTCGGGGTCATCTCTCTGGGCCTGCTGATCGCCGTGATTCTGCTGGCGCTGCGTCCCACCGCCGTTGCGGCGGCACCTGAGTCGACCGCGACGTCGACCCCCACGCCGACCAGCACTCCCTCCGGGGACTCCGCCGTGCCGCTCGCGGAGCAGGTCGCTCGTCGCACCGCGGATGACCCCATGGCGTTCGGTGACATCGACGCTCCGATCACCATCGTGGAGTGGGTGGACTACCGCTGCCCGTTCTGCGCCAAGTACACCAACGAGACGATGCCCGCCATCATCGCCGACTACGTGGACACCGGTGCCGTGCGCTACGAGGTGCACGACGTCTCTTTCTTCGGCGAGGAGTCGACCGCTGCGGCCGTCGCTGCCCGCGCGGCCGCGGCCCAGGGGCGTTTCGGCGAGTTCCTGCGGGTGCTCTATGCGGCCGCCCCCGCTTCGGGTCACCCGGACATGCCGCGCGAGACGCTCGTCGGCTTCGCGCAGGAAGCCGGCGTGCCGGATATCGCCGCCTTCACCGCCGCGCTCGATGACCCCTCGCTGGCTGCCGAGGTCACCGCTGACACGGCGCGCGCCCAGCAGATGGGGGTGACCAGTGTGCCGTTCTTCGTCATCGGCGACGAGGTCCTCTCGGGCGCCCTTCCGGAGGCGGAGTTCCGCAAGGTCATCGACGCGCAGAGCCCATAACCCGACTTCGTATCCCATTCCGACGATTCGTATCCCATTCCGGTCACGTTTCGATCACCATCCGCAACTCACCTCTGTGATATGGGAATCCGTTCCACTAGGTTGGGGACCACAATCCCCAAAGGTGCACGACACGAGTGCACCCGAAAGAACGGTAAGTAATGAGCACGACAGGCACCGTCAAGTGGTTCAACTCGGAGAAGGGCTTCGGCTTCATCTCCCCCGACGAGGGTGGCGCTGACGTGTTCGCACACTACTCGGCCATCGAGAGCAACGGCTACCGCAGCCTTGAGGACAACCAGCGCGTCGAGTTCGACGTCGCCCAGGGCCCCAAGGGTCTGCAGGCGGAGAACATCCGCCCCATCTGAATCTCGGATTCGCTCCGAAGCTCAGAACTGATGCGCTCGCCCGAACTGGGCGAGCGCATCAGCGTCTTCCGCGTGTCGGACGGCACGCCGCGCCGCATCGAGCGCGGCGACCACGTCGTCGGCGTTGCGCGCGCGAGCGAGCTCGTCGCGGGCTGATGCGAGCCTGATCCGCGCCTCCGAGGAGTTCCCGGCCGCCACCGACTGCTCGGCGCGGCCGATCAGCATGCGGGCCGTGGCCAGCGTTCCCGGGAGGGCGTTCTTCGCGCCGTCGAGTCGTGCTCGTGCCGTGCGCGCGTCGCCGACGGCCAGATCGAGGCGGTCCCGCACACGCGTGATTCCGGCGATCACCGCGCTGGGTTCCGCCGACGCACGCGGCTCCAGCGCATCGACTGCGGCGCTCGCCTTCTCCGCCGCCTCGCCCAGTCGCGCCGCCGCAACGGGCGGCACCTCTCGCTGCAGGGCGACGACGCGGCGGATGTCCGCGCGCACCGAGGCGATCTCGGCGGGAGCGGCGATCGCGGCGGCGCGGGTCTGCTCATACGCCTGATCGGCCGACTGCATCGCCCGTTCTGCTTCTCGCAGAGCGCGCTCGGCGTCGGTGAGCCGTTCGAGAATCGGCTGGGTGGGGTCGGAGCGCATCTTCTCTGCCGCGGCCAGCGCCTGATGAGCGACGTCCAGGCGCTCGCGCGCGGTGCGCAACGGCTCGGTGGTGTTCTTCGCCTCGTCGTCAGCGAATCGATCGGCCAGTTCCTGCTCGCGCACACCCGGTGTGCCGAGCTGGTCGGTGACCTCGGCGATACGGCGGCGCAGTGCCGCGATCTGTCGCGGCGCATCGGCGTTGCGTCGGAGCCACGCGGCGTGCTGACCGCGCGCCTCCTCCAGCTCAGCCGCGGCGCGATCGGCCTCGACGCGCAGTCGGTCGGATCGCTGTCGCAGCACGGGAACCGCCGGCGGCGCATCGGCGAGCGCGCGGTGGCGGGCGAAACCGTCATCGCGCACCTGAACGGCACGCAGTCGAGCGCGGGCGAGTGCAGCTGGTTCCTTGCCGCCGTACACGGCGCCGGCCAGACCCAGCTCGATGTCCGCTTCGGAGATCGCGTCGTCGAGACGCACCAGAGCGCCGCCGGCGCTCTCTCGCGCGTTTTCAGCCGCGAGCTGTGCAGAGGGGCGACGCCGGACGCGTCGCACGATCCACGTGATGGCAGCGATCGCCACCGCCGTGCCCCCGAAGATGATCAGCGACGGATAGATCGCCTCCCACATGTCATTCCCCCAACAGCAGTGCACGCAACTCGTGCGCATCGTGTGCGACGGCGATCGCGCCGTCTGACTCGGCCGGCTCGCTGAAGCCCCAGGACACGAAGATCACCGGCACGCCGGTCTCGGCGCCGCCGTCGACGTCGTGGTGGCGATCGCCGACGAGCACCGGGCGCGAGGTATCCGCGCCCTGCGCCTCCAGGCGCACCAGGGCCTCACGGATCACGTCCGTCTTGCTCGCGCGCGTGCGCTCGTCCGGAGATGATCCCACCGTGGCGGTGAGGTGTCCGTCCAGAGCGAAGTGGTCCATGAGCGCCACCACCTGCGGCTCGGGCTTGGAGCTGGCGGTGGACTGCGGGATCCCGGCGGCGGCGATCTCGGCCATCAGCTCCGCGACGCCGTCGTAGAGACGAACGCCCGTGGCATAGCCGTCGCGCTTGTTCAGCGTCCGGTAGTAGGTCACGGCGCCGGTGGCCTCTTCCGAGGTCATGCCGAGGCGATCCTGGAACGACTGGTACATCGGCGGGCCGATCCAGTGGATGAGGTCGTCGTACGTGGGCGGCACGTGGCCGAAGTGCTCGTGGGCTTCGGTCAGGCGCCGCAGGATTCCCTCGGACGCGTCCACGACGGTGCCATCCACATCCCAGAGCACGCAAGACCAGTTCGCCACGTCCCCAGCGTACCGGCGTTCATCGCGTGCACACGGCGTCCACGAGCGGCCACACCCTCCGTTGCGCGGGAACGGCGCCGCAGCCGGAGCCGTTCCCGCGATGACGGGGTCAGCGCTGGGCTGCGGCGAAGCGCCGGGTCACGTCGTCCCAGTTCACGATGTTCCAGAACGCCTTCACGTAGTCGGCGCGGACGTTCGCGTAGTCGAGGTAGTACGCGTGCTCCCACACGTCCAGCTGCAGCAGCGGTGTGACACCGAGCGGAACGTTGCCCTGCTGGTCGAAGAGCTGGAAGATGACAGGGCGCTTGCCGAGGTCATCCCAGGCGAGGACGGCCCATCCGGAGCCCTGCACACCGAGCGCGGTGGCCGTGAAGTGGTCGCGGAAGCGCTCGATCGAGCCGAAGTGCGAACCGAGAGCCTCGGCGAGATCGCCCTCGGGGTCGCCGCCACCGTTCGGGGAGAGGTTCTCCCAGAACACGCTGTGGTTGAGGTGCCCGCCGAGGTTGAACGCGAGATCCTTCTCGAGCTTGTTGACGTTGGCGAAGTTGCCGGACTCCCGCGCCTCGGCGAGCTGTTCGAGCGCGGTGTTCGCGCCGGTCACGTAGGCCTGGTGGTGCTTGGAGTGGTGCAGCTCCATGATCCGCGCGGAGATGTGCGGGGCCAGGGCGCTGTAGTCGTAGGGGAGGTCGGGGAGGGTGTAGACGGACATGTCGATTCCTTTCGTGGGTTTCGCGGACCGGTCGGTCCGCGTGGGTTGTTGGAGGAGATTGTTCAGATCGGTTCGCCGACGGCTCGGAAGGCGCGGTCGTGGTAGACCAGCGGCATCGTGGCGTCGGCCGCGGAGGCGACGTGGATGTCGATCACCTCGGACACCACGAGCATGGATGAGCCGACGGGTACCTGTTGCAGGCTCCGACAGCGCAGGGCCACGCGGGCGGTGGTGAGGTGCGGCTCGCCGGTCGGCAGTGTCGCCCACCCCTGCTCGGGAGTGAACCGTTCGCCGCCGGAAACGGCGAACTCCGCCGCGATCCCGGCGTGCCGGGCGTCGAGGAGATGCACCAGGAAAGAACCCGCGCTCAGGATGAGCCCCGCGCTGCCGGTGGTGCGGGTGACGGAGAACACCAGCGCCGCTGGGTCCACCGCGACGGAGGCGACGCTCGATGCGGTCAGACCCACCGGCCCTGCGGACGAGTCCGCGGTGATGAGGGCGATGCCCGCGGGATGTTCGCGGAAGGCTGCCTTGAACTCGGTGGCGAGATCGGTGCTGGTGAGGCTCATCGGGCATGCTCCGCGGTGCTGGTGCGGTCTGTGGCGTAGTCGAGCAGGTCTTCACGGTCGACGATCTTGGTGCGCTCGCGGCCGCGTTCGGCTCCGAGCTGGCGCTCGGCCGCATCGATGCGCAGCCAGCCGTCCCACTCGACGACGCCGGTCAGGCGCTCGCGCACTCGCGCCGAGCTCTCGGGGTCGACGCGAGCCTTCGTCGAGAGATCTTCGATCAGGCTCTCAACGGTTTCCGCCGCATCCGACTTCGTCGATCCGATCAGCCCCACGGGACCGCGTCGGATCCAGCCGGTCGCATACAACCCGGGAAGCGGCGATCCGTCCGCGTCGAGGACGCGACCCCCCACGTTCGGAACGCGTCCGGCGGCCTCGTCGAATGGCGCGCCGGGGACGGGAGAGGAACGGTAGCCGATCGTGCGATACACCGCCCCGACCTCGTGGTGGATCAGCTCGCCGATGCCCGCGATGCGTCCGAGCTCGTCGGGGCGAGTGCGCTCCATCTCGATCCCGGTCACCCGCTCCTCGCCGAGCACGCGAGCGGGCTGCTGGTAGAAGTGGAGGTGGATGCGCCGGGACGCGGTTCGTGTGGCCGGGTCGATCGCTGCCCACTCGGTCAGCGTGCGCACGATGGTGCGGCGCTGGGAGAACTGGGCGATCATGCGCTCGGCATGCTCATCGAGCACGAGCTCAGCGGGATCGACGATCACATCCACATCGCGCCGGCTGCCGAGTTCGCGCAGCTCCAGCGGCGAGAAACGGACGTCGGCAGGACCGCGGCGGATCAGCAGGTGGAGGTCCTTCACGGGGTTCTGCGCAAAGGCGCGTTCCACGTGATCCGGAATGTCCGTGTGCGCGAGATCCTGCGCGTGCGTGATGAGCATGCGCGCCACATCGAGCGCCACGTTGCCGGCACCGATCACGGCCACCGATTCCGCCTCCAGCGGCCACTCCCGCGGCGCATCGGGATGCCCGTCGTACCAGGCGACGAAGTCGGCACCACCGAAGGAGCCGGGCAGGTTCTCGCCCGGGATCCCCAGCGCAGCGTCCTGATCGGCGCCCGTGGAGATGATCACGGCATCGTAGGCAGCGCGCAGTTCGGCGATGGAGATGTCCGCGCCGATCTCGACGTTGCAGAGCAGGCGGATGCCGGGGTGCTCGAGCACCTCGTGGAGGGCGTCCTGGATCTTCTTGATGCGCGGATGATCCGGCGAGACACCGTAGCGGACCAGTCCATAGGGCGCGGGGAGCTTCTCGAAGAGGTCGATCTGCACTCCGGGCACGCGAGTCCGGAGGATGTCGGCGGCGTAGACGCCCGCGGGGCCGGCGCCGACGATCGCGATCACGGGGGTCATTCGGTCTCCTGCGGGGGAAGGGCGGCGATGATGGGATGATCGCGCGGGACGACACCGGTCTTGGCGGCTCCGCCGGGGGAGCCGAGCCCGTCGAAGAACTCGACATTCGCCTTGTAGTACTCCTGCCAGACGTCGGGCAGATCGTCTTCGTAGTAGATGGCCTCCACCGGGCACACCGGCTCGCAGGCGCCGCAGTCGACGCACTCGTCGGGGTGGATGTAGAGCATCCGCTCGCCCTCGTAGATGCAGTCGACGGGGCATTCGTCGATGCACGCGCGATCCTTCACATCCACGCAGGGCAACGCGATCACGTACGTCACACAGGCCTCCTCGTGAGGACCCGGAGCTGTTCCGGGCCCGTACGGGCTACGCTAGAACCTCAAGTGAACTTGAGGTCAAATCGAGGGAGCCATGGAAGCATCGCATCGTCCAGATGAACTCCTGAGCGTCGGCGAGATGAGTCATCGCACCGGCGTCGCGGTCTCCGCGCTGCACTACTACGAGAGCCTGGGACTCATCGCCTCGCTGCGCACCTCGGGCAATCAGCGTCGCTATCCGCGCCACATGCTGCGCCGTGTGGCGCTGATCTCCGTAGCCAAACGACTCGGGATCCCGCTGGAGAACGTCAAGGAGGCGTTCGAGAGCGTGCCGCTGTCGAGCACGCCGACCCACGAGGACTGGCAGCGAGCGTCACGCCGCTGGAAGAAGGTGCTGGAGCAGCGACGCCAGGGAATCGAACGCCTGGAGCGCGAGCTCACCGGCTGCATCGGCTGCGGCTGTCTGTCCATGAAGGCGTGCAGCCTGCTGAACCCCGACGACCAGCTCGGCGACACGGGGTCGGGTGCCCGTCGCATCCCGGTGTGATCAGAAGAGGGTGGGGGCTCCGGAGTCCACGCCCTTCATCGCGTCGTAGTCCAGCAGCAGCACGTCGATGCCGCGGTCGACGGCGAGGGTCCGCGCCTGCGGGGCGATGGACTGCGCCGCGAGGATCCCGCGCACGGGAGCGAGCACGGGGTCGCGGTTGAGGAGTTCGAGGTAGCGGGTGAGCTGCTCGACGGCGTCGATGTTTGCCTTCCGCTTGACCTCGATCGCGATGTGGTTGCCGTTGATGTCGCGCACCATGTGATCCACCGGGCCGATGGCGGTGGGGTATTCGCGACGCACCAGCTGGGCGCCGTCCTCCACCAGGCCGATCTGCTCCGCCAGCAGGCGCTGGAGATCGGCCTCCACGCCGTCCTTCTGCAGTCCGGGGTCGATGCCGAGGTCGTGCGCGGAGTCGTGGATCAGCTCGAAGATGCGCACCGTGAGGGCGTCACCCGACTTCTTGTGCACCACGCGCCACCGCTCCACGACGCCCGCGGCGGTATCACCGTCATCGAGATCCTCGATCGAGAACGAGCAGGGCGGGCTCATCCAGTTGAGCGGCTTGTATGAGCCGCCATCCGAGTGCACCAGCAGCGAGCCGTCGCCCTTGTGCATCAGCAGACGCGTCGCTTCGGGCAGGTGGGCGTTGAGTCGACCGGTGTAGTCGACGCTGCAACGGGCAATGACGAGGCGCACCGGAAAAGCCTACGTCACGGGGTGCGTCCTCGCCCCGCGGCGAGGCCACGGGGCGAAGGCAGGGATTGTCGGCACTCAGGAGCCGAGGGCGAGGTCGAAGTCCTCGTCGACGAGAACGGCGTTCACAGCCGACCCGGTGAAAGCGCCGGCACCCGCCACCAGCGGCACCGTCGCGAATGGGACCACGACGTTGCCTGCGGCCCAGATCCGCGGGTGGCTGGTGCGCTGCATCGCGTCCACCACGAGTGCACCGCCATGCTCGCGCGGGGCGCGGGCCAGCTCTAGTCCGTCCAGGAACGCGTCGCGAGCCACGGGCGTGCTGGCCGTGAAAACCGCATCGATCTCGTGCTCGGCGCCATCCGCGGTGCGGACCAGACGAATCGCCCCCCGGTCGCCGACCACTTCGACGACGGGCTCGGCAACCAGCCGCACACCGCGAGCTTCGAACGCGCGGACCGTGTTCTCATCCAGCTCGCCCAGCCCCGCGCTGAAGACCGTCACATCTTCGCTCCACTGGCGCACGAGCCGGGCCTGATGCATGCCGGCGGGTGACGTGGTGATCACGCCGAGGCGGCGACCGCGCACCTCCCATCCGTGGCAGTAGGGGCAGTGCAACACGCTGCCGCCCCAGTTCTCCGCGATCCCGGGGATGTCGGGCAGCTCGTCGCGAACGCCGGTGGCGACGATCAGGGCCCGAGTGGCGATCGTCTCGCCATCGGCGAGCTCAATGACAAACCGGGCGAGACCGTTGTCGCTCTCGCGCACGGCGACGACCGAGCCGGAGCGGAACTCGACGCCGTATGCCTCGGCTTCCGCACGACCCAGGGACACGATTTCGGCCGGCGATCTGCCGTCGTGCCCCAGCACATTGTGCATGTGCGCGGCGAAGCGGTTGCGCGGCTCGCCCGCGTCGATCACGAGGGTGGCGCGCAGGGAGCGGCCCAGGGCCTGTGCGGCGCTGAGGCCGGCTGCTCCGGCTCCGATGATGAGGGCGTCCCAGATGCGCTGTGTCATGTCTTCAGTCTGCGAGGGTTCTGCCACAATCGCACGCTCGCTTGCAGAATCGGCAAGAATGAGGCGATGGAAGAACTGCTGAATCTGGGGCCGCGGCTGCGGGCCGCACGCAAGGATCGCGGCTGGACCCTCGACGACCTGGCCGAGCGCGCCGGAATGTCTCCGAGTACGCTGTCGCGACTCGAATCCGGCAAACGTCAGGCCAGTCTGGAGCTGCTCATCCCGCTGACGCGGCAGCTCGGAATCCGCGTGGATGACCTGCTGGAACCCGGCGACCGCGATCCCCGCGTGCGGCGCGTCGCCGTGCAGCGCGAGGGTATGACGGTCGCACCTCTCACCCGGGAGGAGTCGGAGGTGCGCGCCTACAAGCTCACCTATCACCCGGACGCACCGGAGCGACCGCTCCAGGTGCACGACGGGCACGAGTGGATCTACGTGCTGTCCGGACGGCTGCGGCTGGGCTTGGGTGACGCCGAATTCGTGCTGCACCGTGGCGAGGTGGCGGAGTTCGCCACGACGACGCCGCACAGCATGCGGGCGGAGGGATCCAAGCCCGCCGAGGTCATCAGCATCTTCAATTCCGTCGGCGAGAGGCTGCACCTACACCCCCTGGCGTGACCTCCGATCAACCCGTTGCGTAAATGTGATTGAAACTCTCATTGCGTGATCACAGTCGATCACATACAGTCGTCTCAATCATGAGGCTAATCGATTAGCTCACCGAGCGAACACGCGAATGGCCACGGTCGAAGGAGATGACGTGAAGCGCAGGATCATCGCCGCTGGAGCGGCAGCAGTTCTGGGATTGGGGCTGTCCGGATGCGGTGCATCGGGTGGCTCGGCGGGCGAGTCCGGTGGCGCGGGAGGATCGACGACGATCACCTACGCCATCTGGGACGACACCCAGAAGGACGCGATGCAGCAGATCGCCACCGCGTTCGAGGCGGAGAACAAGGACATCACCGTCAAGGTGGAGGTCACCCCGTGGGACAGCTACTGGACCAAGCTGCAGACGGCCATGACCGGCGGCGGCGGTCCCGACGTGTTCTGGATGAACGGCCCGAACCTCGGCCTCTACGCCTCGAACGGTCAGCTCGCGGAGCTGAAGGACGTGGACACCGCGAAGTACCCGCAGGGCATCGTGGATCTGTACACGCTCGACGGCAAGACCTACGGCGCACCCAAGGACTTCGACTCCATCGCGCTCTGGTACAACAAGCGCCTGTTCGAAGCCGCCGGTGTTGCCGAGCCGACGGCCGACTGGACCTGGGCCGACATGCAGGAGGCGGCGAAGAAGCTCACCACCGGTGATGTCAAGGGATTCGCCTCGGTGGCGGCATCCCAGCAGAACGTCTATCCGGCCATCTACTCCGCCGGTGGCGATCTGATCGCGGACGGCAAGAGCGGGTTCGCCTCCCCGGACGCGCAGAAGGGGATCGAGTTCCTCCTCTCCTTCATCAACGACGCCACCTCCCCCACCCAGGAGCAGATGACCGACACCGCCCCCACCGAGATGTTCGGTTCCGGCAAGGTCGCCATGATGTTCAGCCAGAACACCAACGCGAATTTCTTCCTGAAGAGCGCAGAGGGCGCGAACATCCAGGTCGCGCCGCTGCCGAAGGGTCCCGCCGGCTCGATCTCCGTGATCCACGGTCTCGCCAACGTGGCGGCGGCCAAGGGCAAGAACGTCGAGGCCGCGGTGAAGTTCGCCGAGTTCGCCTCCGGGAAGAGCGCCGCGGACATTCAGGCGAAGGCCGGCAACGCCCTCCCCGCCTATGAGGGCACGCAGGATGCGTGGCTGACCGGCTTCAGCACGCTGAACATGCAGGTCTTCCTCGACGCGGCCGAGACCGCCAAGCCCTACCCGTCGACCCTTGCCGGTGCCGACTGGCACGCGGTGGAGGACGAGACCCTGACGCAGATCTGGACCGGTGCCACGCCGGTGGCCGACGGACTGACGAAGATCTCCGACGCCCTCCAGGCCTCGCTGGACGGCAAGAGCTGAGGTCGGCCGCATGACCGGAATCTCCTTCGCAGGGCGGGGCTCGGCAACTCCGAGCTCCGCCTCGGCGGGCCTTCGCCGTGACCGGGGTCGCGCCCCGGGCCAGTCCGGGTGGTGGGCGCTGCTGTTCGTCGGCCCCGTCGGCGTCGGCCTTGCCGTCTTCTACCTCTGGCCCATCGTCCGCACCGCATGGATGTCCCTGACCGAGACCGGTCCATTCGGCGGATCGACCTTCACCGGGCTGTCGAACTACGAGAAGCTGTTCGCCAACCCCGACCTGCCGCAGGCGCTACTGAACACGCTGATCTACACGCTCATCGCGCTGCTGGTGATCCCGATCGCGATGGTGATCGCCGCCCTGCTGAACACCTCCGGCCTGAAGGGGCGCGGCATCTACCGCACCCTGTACTTCCTGCCGGTGGTGACCATGGCGGCCGCCGTCGCAGCGGTCTGGAAGGTCATCTACAACGGCGACTACGGCGTTCTCAATCAGCTGCTCGGCTTCTTCGGCATCGCCGGGACGAGCTGGCTCACCAACCCCGGCACCGCGCTCGGCGCGATTGCGGCCGTCGGAATCTGGTCGGGCATCGGGACGACGCTCGTGATCTTCCTCGCCGCCCTCCAGGGCGTCCCCGGCCACCTGTATGAGGCGGCACAGCTCGATGGTGCCGGCCCGGTGCGCCGCTTCATCTCGGTCACCGTGCCGATGATCTCGCCCAGCGTCTTCTTCGTCGCCGTAACCACCGTGATCGGAGCCTTCCAGGCCTTCGACCTGATCTACGTGATGGTCGCCAAGACCAGCCCGGCCATGCCGCATGTGAAGACGATCGTCTACCTCTTCTACGAAGCCGGCTTCATCGACCACAACCCGGGGCTGGCAGCCGCCATCGCCTTCGTGCTGCTGCTGATCATCCTGGTCGTGACCGTGCTGCAGTTCGGCATGCAGCGAAAGTGGGTGCACTATGAGTGACACGCTCGCCACCGCAACACTCGTCACGGGGGATCCCGTCACCGCGGGGCCGCGGCGCAAACGCCAGCCCCACCTGATCCACGCGATCCTCATCGTGGGCGCGATCATCATGGTGTTCCCGTTCTTCTGGCAGCTGATGACGTCGTTCAAGACGCTCGCCGGTGCCACGGCGGTGCCGCCGCAGGTGCTTCCGAACCCGTGGGACTTCAGCAACTACGCCCGCGCGTTCGAGGCGATGCCGTTCGGGCAGATGTTCCTCAACTCGGCGATCATCACCGTATGTCGCACGATCGCGCAGGTCATCCTCTGCACGATGGCAGGCTACGCGTTCGCGCGGATTCCGTTCCGCGGTCGTGGCTTCGTGTTCGTGCTGTTCCTGTCGGTGCTGATGGTGCCCGGGCAGCTCTTCCTGCTCCCGCAGTACGAGATCATCCAGAACCTGGGCCTGCTGGATTCGCTCCCCGGCATCATCATCCCCGGAATGTTCGCCGCGTTCGGCACCTTCCTCATGCGCCAGTTCTTCCTGGGGCTCCCGGTGGAGCTCGAGGAGGCGGCACGCATCGACGGCGCCAACCAGTGGCAGATCTTCCAGAGGGTAATGCTGCCGCTCGCGAAGCCGGGCATCATCGCGCTGGCGGTGTTCACCTCGTTGAACTCGTGGAACGACCTGCTGTGGCCGCTTGTGGTCACATCGACGTCGGAGAACATGCCGCTGTCGGTGGGGCTGGCCACGCTGAAGGGGATGAACTTCACCGATATCCCGGTGCTCATGGCAGGCTCGGTGCTGGCGACCATCCCGATGGTGATCGTGTTCATCGTGCTGCAGAAGCAGTTCATTCAGGGCATCGCCTTCACCGGCGGAAAGGGCTGATGTGACCGGTTCTCAGCGTCCCACCCTGCAGACCGTCGCGCGTGAAGCGGGGGTGTCCTCGGCGACCGCATCGTACGTGCTGCGCGGGATCGAGCGCGGCGCGTCGGCCGAGACCGCGGCCCGTGTGCGCGCGGTGGCGGAACGGCTCGGCTACCGCGTGAACACGGCGGCACGAGCCGTGCGCACCGGCCGCACCGGCGTGGTCCTGCTGTCCCTGCATCGCGCCTTCGATCCCTGGGCCGTAGCCCTGACCGACGCGGTCAAGCGCGCGGCGCGCGAGAGCGGGCGATCCACGATCGTGCTTCCCGGTGAGGCGCGCGGCGAGGACTGGTTCGACTCGGTCGCCGAGCTCCGTCCGGACGTGGCCTTCATCGAGGTGCTCGATGATCTGCCGCAGACGCGGGCCTGGGCTCGGGAGCTCACCGCCAGCGGGCAGCGCATCGTCGTGCACCACGAGATCATGCCGTCGGAGGGCTTCGACGTGATTCGCCCCCGTCCCGAGCCTGGTGCCGCGCAGATCGTGGCGCACCTGGCAGAGCAGACCGACGACATCGCGTTTCTCACCACCGAGCCGCACAGCCTCGCCGACAACTCACGCGCTCGTCCCTATCTCGCCGCGATCGATTCGGGCACCATCCGTCCACGACCGGTGGTGGTGTACGACGGCAGTCGCGCGGACGCGTTCCGCCGGGCGGTCGCGCTGCTCCAGGACGAGAACGCCCCACGCGCGGTCATGTGCCACACCGACGACGCCGCATTGCAGGTGGTTCAGGCGGCCTACTTCCTGGGTCGGCATGTCCCCGACGACGTGCTGATCGCGGGCATGGACAACACCCAGGACGGGCAGGAGTCCACGCCGTCGCTCACCTCGGCGGGTCCCGACGACGCGTTCACGCGGGAGGCTCAGCTGATCATCGCGGCCGCCGACCGACCTCCCGGCACCGGTCAGGTGCACGAGTTCGACTGGTCGCTGCGTGCCCGCGCATCCACATCCATCCCCGACCGCGCGGCAGCCGCGCGAGTGCACGGAGAGTCAGAGTAATGTCCCCCCTTCTGGCGGCCGCTGAGGCCGCGATCCGACGCGTGCTCGGAAACGGCGCCGACACCGTCGATGTCCATATCGAAGACGCCCGACAGGACTTCTTCGAGGTCTCGGCCGTCGATGGTCGCACCCTCATCGTGGCGTCCTCGCCTGCCCTCGCTCTCGCCGGGCTGCGTGCCTGCTTCGCAGCTACCGGTGATCAGTTCGACGAGATCCTCCCTCGCGCGCGGGGTGTTGTTCCGCCCGCGGAACCGCTCCGTCGCGTGTTCGCGCTGCCGCACCGCTTCTACGGCAATGACACGGAAGACGCCTATGTCGGTCCGTACCGTGACTTCGCCGCGTGGGAGATCCTGATCGACGGTGTCGCGGCGCGCGGCTACACCGAGGTGTTCGTGCCGGTGGGCACAGAGGTCGCCTATGTCGACCTGCTCACCGCCTACGGATACTCGCGCGAGGAGGCGCTGGCCTGGATCCCGCTGCCCAGCCATCAGCCGTGGTGGCTGCTGCAGAACATGTCCGGCTATCCGTCGGGGATGAACGAGCGACTGCTCGCGCAGCGAACCGAGCTGGGACGGCGGATCGTCGAACGACTGCACGAATTGGGGATGCGCGCCGTGCTGCCCGGCTATGGCGGCACGGTTCCGCGCGACTTCGGCGACCGGCACCCCGGCGCGCACGTCACGGTTCCGTCCGGGGACTGGCAGGGCTTCGATCGACCCGGGTGGCTCGATCCGTCCGACCCGCTGTTCCCCGTCCTCGCCGCGACGTTCTATGCATCCTCCGCCCGTCGCCTCGGTGCCGCCACGATGTACAAGACCGACCTCCTGCACGAGGGCGGACAACCCGGCGAGATCGCCGTGGGCGCTGCCGCTGTCGCCGTCCAGTGCGCGATGCTCGCGGCCGCACCGGAGTCGACGTGGGTCATGCTCGGCTGGCAGCACAACCCTCCGCGCGAGGTGCTCTCTGCGGTCGATCGGGAACGTGTGCTCGTGGTGGACGGGCTGTCAGACCGCTACGAGGACACCGATCGTGAAGACGAGTTCCTCGGGACCGACTACGCTTTCGGCGGCATCTGGAACTTCGGCGGCGACACGGCGATGGGCGCGCAGGCTCGCACCTGGACCGAGCGCTTCACTCGGTGGCGAGATCTGCCCGGATCGCATCTGCGTGGCGTTGCGGCGATGCCCGAGGGCGGGTTCAACAATCCGCTGGCGATGGATCTGCTCGCCGAGCTGAGCTGGCGCTCCGGGGTCGTAGACCTGGAGTCCTGGGTGACCGCGTGGGCGCGTGCGCGGTATGGGATCTCGAGCGCTCCAGCAGAGGAAGCGTGGCGGCAGATCGTCCGCACCGCGTACTCGCTGCCCGACGACAACGGCTTCTCCGAACCGCACGACTCGCTGTTTGCGGCGTGGCCGTCGTTCACCGTGGAGACCTCCTCGTCGTTCTCGCCCACGGAGAACACCTATGACCTGTCGGCCTTCGCGGCCGCCCTACCGAAGCTGCTCGCCGCCGCGGACGACCTGGCTGGTCACCACGCGTATCGCTTCGACCTCGCGGACGTCGCGCGGCAGGCGGTCACGAACATCGCGCGTCAGCTGCTGCCAGCGCTCGCCGCGGCTGCCGCAGCCGAAGATCTCTCGCGCTACGACCACGCCGCCGTGCTCTGGCTGTCTGCGATGGATCTGCTGGATCGGATCGCGGGAACGCAGGACCTGTGGCTGCTGGGTCGTCTGCTGGACGAGGCCCGCGCTGCGGGCGTCGATCAGGCGGAGAGCGATCGGCTGGAACGGAGTCAGCGCCTGATCCTCACCAGCTGGGGTCCGGAGCGTGCCGCTACCGCGGGCCAGCTCTCCGACTACGCCGGTCGTGACGCGCAGGGGCTGGTGGGCACGCTGTACCGCTCGCGATGGACTGCCTTCCTGTCCGCCGGGCGCCCGGGAAGTGGTGTCGCGCCTCTCACCGAATCGGAGTGGTGGGCGCGCGATCAGAACTGGGTGGACAGCGTGGATCGCACCGGAATCCGCAGTGCCGCGGAGGGTGACATCGTCGCGCTCGCGGACGAGGCGGTCACACTTCTCGCGCAGGTGGACGACGCCACACGATTGATCTCCGCTGCGGCGGGTGAGGACGGGACAGACAGATGACACTTCGGATCGGCCTCATCGGCTACGGCCAGCGCGCGCGTCTCGCGCGCGAGCTGGAGCGGGCGGGCAACGACGCCGTCGTGGTGGCAGTGTGCGAGGTGAGCGAGCGCGGGGCGGCCGATGCACGCGCCGCGTATCCGGACGCTCTGGTGACCGCGGAGCTCGAGGAACTTTTGGCGTTTGACCTGGACGCCGTGATGATCTTCACGCCCGACGACCTGCATGCCGCACCTGCTCTCGCCGCGCTCGAAGCGGGCGTGGCGGTGTTCGTGGAGAAGCCGCTCGCGGTGACGGTGGCCGACGCGGACCGGGTGCTCGAGACGGCGCGACGGACCGGGTCGCGGCTGTACATCGGCCACAACATGCGCCACATGCCCGTGATCACGCTCATGAAACGGCTGATCGACGACGGGCGGATCGGAGCGGTGAAGGCGGTGTGGTGCCGCCACTTCGTCGGCCACGGCGGTGATTACTACTTCACCGACTGGCACGCGGATCGGCGGCGGACCACGTCCCTGCTGTTGCAGAAGGGCGCGCACGATCTCGACGTCATCCACTGGCTTGCCGGCGGGTACACGCGCAGTGTCGCCGCGATGGGCGACAACCTGATCTATGGGGCGATCGAGGATCGTCGGGATCGTTCCGGCGAGCGGATGGGGGATTGGTTCAGCCTCGACAACTGGCCGCCCGCGACCCTCACCGGCCTCAACCCCGTGATCGACGTTGAGGACATCTCCCAGTTGAACCTCCGGCTCGACAACGGGGTGCTGGCCTCCTACGAGCAGTGCCATTTCACTCCGGACTACTGGCGCAACTACACGATCATCGGCACCGAAGGGCGCATCGAGAACTTCGGTGATGGTGCGGGCGAGCGCGTGGGACTGTGGAATCGGCGTCATCGCGGGTGGGCGGAGCCGGACGAATCCTTCGAGATTCCCGACGCCGAGGGCGGTCATGGCGGAGCGGATGCGCTGCTGGTGGCGGAGTTCTGCCGCTTCGTCCGCGACGGCGGGCAGACGCAGACGTCCCCCGTGGCTGCGCGTGAGGCGGTGGCCACGGGAGTCATCGCGACGGAGTCACTTCGCGCGGACGGCTCGGCGCGGCCGGTGCCGCCGCTGGACGCTGAACTCGTCGCCTACTTCGAGCGCGGCCAGCGCGATGCCTGACTCGTCCGCCGATCCCGCTGAGCGCGGCGAGCTCTGCGTCGGAGATGAATCGCTCGTCCCAGCGAGTTGATCGCAGCGCGCGGAGACGATCGTCTCGACTCCGATCTCGACTTCCTTGTTCGGCCGCCTGAGGGCGCCAACCTGTCCGACATGCAGCGACTGCAGATCTGATGGAGTCACCGACCGTGTGAGATGACATAGCAGACGGTTGGCCGAGGCTCTGACTATTCTGTAAGACGTGACCGATGAGACCGCGATGAGCGCACTGCGCGCTTTCATCGCGGAGCGCGACTGGGCGCAGTTCCATTCGCCGGAGAACCTTGCGAAGTCGATCGCCATCGAAGCGGGGGAACTTCTCGAGGAGTTCCAGTGGTCACCCGACTTCGACGCCGATCGTGTCCGACTGGAACTCGCCGATGTACTGACCTATTGCTACGAACTCGCCGATCGGCTCGGCGTCGATCCCGAGACGATCATCCTCGAAAAGCTTGAGATCACCCGGCGCAAGTATCCGGCGGAGACGTCGCATGGCAGAAGCACCAAGTATGACCAGCTTTGAGATCGAGGAGATTCCCTTCGACTCCGAGATTATCCGCGACTACCCGGATCCCACCGGAAGGCTGAACAACTGGCCCGCCGTGTACGCCATCACCAGCCGTCGCGACATCTATGTTGGCGAGACCGGGAACGCGTTGCTCCGGATGACGCAGCATCGTCGCGACCCGAAGAAGCAGCATCTCGACGTCGCGCGGATTCTGCTCGATGACACTTTCCACCGCTCCGCCTGCTATGACCTGGAATCGTTGCTCATCCAGTGGTTCTATTCCGACGGTGGCTACACCGTCATCAACGCGAACGACGGACACCGAAACGAGGAGTACCCGGGGCGAGCTGATTTCCAACCGCGCTTCCGAGAGATCTTCGATGACCTTCGGAGGCGCGGTCTCTTCCAGCATTCGCTACGCGAGATCGAGAACAGCGACTTCTTCAAGCTCTCTCCTTTCAAATCGCTCGTGCCGGATCAGGAGCGAGCGATTGTGGAGATCCTCAAGGCATTGTTCGACGACATCAAAGCCAAGAAGCATAAGACGCTCGTGGTTGCGGGGCAACCCGGTACAGGGAAGACCGTCGTCGGCGTCTCGCTCATCAAGACGTTGCGCGATATCGAAGCCTCCCGCGGCGTCGACGATGCCGAGCAGGGAAGCGCGATCTCCGACTTCTTCGCCCGGGGATACCCGAAACGTCTCAAGGGCTTGCGGGTGGGCATGGTCGTGCCGCAGCAATCGCTCCGCACGTCCATCGCCAAGATCTTCGACCGCACCCCAGGGCTCGATCGATCCATGGTTCTCACCGCCTATGACGTCGGAAGGGCCGCCAGACCGCATGACCGCGCTAAGGACCGCAAACCGTATGACGTCCTCATCGTCGACGAGGCGCACCGCCTCAACCAACGCGCGAACCAGTCGTCGGGCTCGCTCAACAAAGCGTTCACGGAGATCAACGAACGGCTCTTCGGGAACGACTCCACCGAGCACACGCAGCTCGACTGGATCCGCGAGCAGAGTGAGCACACCATCTTGCTGATGGACGCGGAGCAGAGCGTTCGGCCCGCAGACCTCCCGCCCGAGGTGGTCGGCGAAGTGGTCGGTGAGGCGAAAGTCAGCCACCACTTCTTCGCGTTGAAGACCCAGATGCGCGTCAAGGCTGGCGCCGATTACGTCGGATTCGTGAGAGACATGCTGGCCGGTCGGAACGTCGAGCGACCGGATCTTGGTGACTACGAGTTCGCGCTGTTCGACGATATCGGGGCGATGAAGAAGCTCATCCGCAAACGCGATCGTAGTGACGGTCTCGCGCGCCTCGCTGCGGGGTACGCGTGGACGTGGGAATCGGACCCGAAGAAGAAGGGCATGAAGCGCGTTCCACTCGCGGAGCGCCCGTATGACATCGAGATCGATGGACATCGCTGGCGCTGGAACTCTGCCGACAAGGACTGGATCAACTCGCCGGATGCGCTCGACGAAGTCGGATCGATCCACACCGTCCAGGGATACGACCTCAACTATGCCGGTGTGATCATCGGGCCGGACCTGCGCCTTGATCCGATGACGGGGCAGATCCGGTTCGACCGGACCCAGTATCGGGACAGGAAGGGCCTCGAGAACAACCGTCAGCGCGGGATCTTCTACACCGATGCCGATTTCGAGCGGTACATCAAGAACGTTTACGCCGTGCTCCTGACTCGGGGCATCCGGGGAACCTACGTGTATGTCTGCGACAAGCCGCTGCGAGAGCACCTTCGTGCATTCATCCCCAGCGCCTGACACGGCAGACTGAGACCTTTTCGTTCGAACACGCCGAAGGGAAGGGTGGGCGTATCTGGATCTGAGTGGCGTGTACTCGCGCGTGCGACCGCACGTCACCGCTCAGTACTTCGTGATCAGAGCGCCAACTGCACGGATGAGTTCAGGTCTTCGCGGGCGAGATCGGCTTCGCGGCGTTGGACGCGAGGCCGGACACGAGGGCCAGCCCCACGATGATCAGCAGCGTGTTCAGCAGGCCGATGTGGTCCGCGATGAAGCCGAGCACCGGCGGGCCCGCCAAGAACGCGACATAGCCGATCGTCGATGCTGCGGCCACTCGGGACGCCGCCTTCGCCGGGTCATCGGCCGCGGCCGACATGCCGAGCGGGAAGCCGAACGAGACGCCGATTCCCCACAGCACGGTGCCCACCATCACCAGCGGCATGTTCGGCGCGTAGATGAAGAGCAGGAGGCCGACGACCGCGAGGGCTGCCAGGACGCGAAGCGAGGGAACGCGGCCGAACCGGTCGACCAGCGGGCCGCCGAGCATGCGCGCGACCGTCATCGCACCGGAGAAGACGGCCAGGCCGACCGCGCCGAGCGACGGCGAGCCATCGTGACCTTCGACGATCCCGAGTGCGAGCCAGTCGTTCGCGCCGCCCTCCGCGAAAGCCATGCCCAGCATGATGAGGCCGAGGCCATAGGTGCGCGGCTCGGTCCACGCCGACAGCGCCACCTTCAGACGAACGCCGAAGCTCTGGTGCTCGGCTCCTTCGTCGGGCGCCGTCTCGGAGTCGGTCGCGGTGGGGATGTTCGCCACCGCCCACACGGCGCAGGCGACGATCAGCGCGGCGATGATGCCGATGTGCACGCTCACCGGCAGGCGGATGCCCTCGGCGATGGCACCGAGACCGGCACCGGCGAAGGTGCCGAGGCTGAAGAAGCCGTGCATCATCGGGAGCACCGTCCTGCCGCCGTGCTTCTCGACGCCGGCGCCCTCGACGTTCATGATCACGTCGCAGCATCCATTGCCGAAGCCGAACAGCGCGAGGCCGATGATCACGACGCCGAACGAGTGGAACACGTCGACGCCCAGGCCGATCGTGATGATGCCGGCAGCCGCGACGAGCAGCAGAGCGAGCATCGCTCGACGTGCCCCGAAGCGCAGCATGAGGACGGATGACACCGACAGGCCGATGATCGACGCGATACCGCTGGAGACGAGGAGCAGACCCACCTCGGACTTCGTGATGTCGAGACCTTCTTTGATCGCGGGAACGCGCGATGCCCAGGTGGCGAATCCGAGGCCACAGGCCGCGAAGATCACGAAAATGGCCGTGCGCCAGCGCACGAACTGCGAGTGGGTGAGGGTGACCTGCATAGGCAACACCCTATATCGAATCGATTCGATTTCCGAGTCGAGCCCCAGCGGCTCGGGCTACACTGACGGAATGACGCGCAAGCCGACGCTCGCAGACGTGGCCCGCCGAGCGGGGGTGTCCGCCTCGACCGCATCCGTGGTCTACAGCGGCAAGGTCGCCGTCGCGGAGACCACGAAAGTGAAGGTGCTGGCCGCCGCCGCCGAGCTCGGCTACGCCGGCCCGGACCCGCGCGCCGCCTCGCTGCGGCGCGGACGAAGCGGAATCGTGGGGGTGGTCGTCGGCTCCGATCTTCGCAGCGCGTTCGCGGATCCGATCCTCACCGTCACGATGGACGGCGTCGCGGAGTCCATCGCCTCGTCCGGCGCGGGCATTCTGCTGCTGCGGGACGAGCCGGAATGGGGCGGCCCCACCCTCGCCACGGCCCCGATCGATGCGGTGGCGCTCATCGGATGCAACCCCACACTTCGTGACTCCCTGGATGCCGCGCGCTCTCGCGGGATTCCGATAGTCGTGATCGAGGGCGATGCCGGACCGGATGTCCCGCAGATCACGATCGACTCGCTGGAGGCGCAGCGTCAGCTGGCGCGCCACATCCGCTCCCTCGGTCATGAGCGCGTCGCGCTGGTCACTCTGCCGCTGAGTCGTCGGACAGGCACGTCGGTGGCGGGTGCCGCTCACGCCGTGCAGGCGGAGGTCGACGTCACGCGTGAGCGTCTGGAGGGTGCCCGCGAGATCTTTCCGGATGCCGTGGTCGTCAGTACCGCGCGATCCACGATCGACAACGGCTACGAGGCTGGACGACTGCTGTTCGGCTCCGGTGAACGACCCACCGCCGTGCTCGCCCAGAGCGACATCCTGGCTGCGGGGGTGCTGCGCGCGGCCCTCGACGCGGGTCTGCGCGTACCCGAGGACGTCTCGATCACCGGCTTCGACGGCATCACGGTGGATGGCATCGCCCCGTACCGGCTCACCACGATGGCGCAGCCGGCATTCGAGAAAGGTCGTGCGGCCGGTGAGGCGCTGGCGCGGCTGCTTGCCGACGAGCCCGCCGCCTCCTTCCGCTTCACGTGTGAGTTCGTCGAGGGCAACACCACCGGCCCCGCCCCCTCCTGAGTCCCGCGCTCCTGAGCCGCCCGCCGTGCGGATACCCACGCCCGTCGTCGCCCCGCAGACTTCGGCAGGCCCGAGCTTCGACGCGTGATGTCGTGAATCGAGGAGATTTCCCCGAATCGAGGACGGAACCGGGGCTACGACGCCTGTCCGGGCGAAATCTCCTCGTTTCGCGAAGCGGAGCGGTGCGCCGACGCCGACACCCCTGGCGCCGAGGGCAGCGGACCTACTCGTACTCCGACATACGCTGATCGAACGCGGTGACGTCGCCTTCGGACAGCAGCTTCTCCGCGCGGAGCATGATCGACAAGCCCTCCATCGGGACCCCGGTGCGATCGTGGTCGGCCTGCCGCTCGGTTCGGAAGCGGCCGGTGGTGTCCTTCGAGAGATCGTAGAGATCGCCGTAGAACCAACCGCCGGTGTCGTAGTCGTATGCCGCCCACTCCCACTGCGCCTGCAGATCGGGATCGGTGGAGCCGAACATCTTCTCGATGATCGACGGATCGATGGTGGACTCCGACGGATCGTTCACGGGGTAGTACTCCGACATGCCATACGAGAACAGCACGTCGTCGATGCTGTGCATCATCTGCAGCTTGAGGGCGTTGTCTGTGATCGCCTCATTCGTGGACCAGATCGTCGACGTGTAGGTCCGCAGCATCGATTCACCGCCGTAGCCGTTGCGCTCGGGCGAGACGTCTTCGGCGACGGGCTGCTCGACCCAGGTGACGCCGTAGTCGGCGCTCAGGCGTTCGCGCACCGCACCGAGGACTTCCTCCGTGCGTGCGCGCACCTCCTCGAGCGACGGCTGAGCCTTGATCTCGGCCGTCGACATCCCTTTCACCCCGGGGTAGCGCTCCCAGAGCTTTTGCTGCTCGGTCTTCTGGCCCTCGTAGCTGCCCTGAGCCGCCGTGCGGACCGCACTGACGCCGCCGATCGTGACCACGTTGAACACCAGTGCGATCGCGAGCGCGATGCCCCCGAGCCGGCGCGCATCCTTCAGGATCACAGCCGCGACGATGACGCCGATGATCAGCAGCTGGATGACGACGACATTGAGGTTGAAGAGGAAGTCCGTCGCTGAGACCGCTAGTGCTCCGAGCAGCACGACAGCCCAGCCGATGGCGGCCACGAGTGCGACGATACCGACGCGACGGAGAGGTCGTGGCCCGTCGACGACGGGTGTGGAGGAGACGACCGGACGCGCCAGCAGATCGACAGGCGAGACGAGGGCGTGTCGCGCCTTTTCCAGGTCGGGATTGCGTGCGCCGCGATAACCCCCGGGCGGCGGGAGGGGAGGCGCGCCCTCCGAACTCGTCACGTAACGGGTTCCCGGCCGTTCGGGCCCGTCGGGCACCGGGATCGATCTCACCCCGTCCGCCGCCAGCACGGAATCGGGCACCGCCGGCACACCGACCGCAGCCGGTGGCGGAGCCGGCGCCGATGCGGGCGGCTGACCTTCCGGAGAGCCCTTAGCCAGGGCGGCAGCTTCAGACTCGGAACCGATGTCCTCGGGCCGCGGGTCGGAGTCGTTCACCATGGCTTCTCCGCTCCGCCGCCGCCGGTGCCGTCGTCGCCGCGCTGGTCCCGCTCCTGCTGGCCCTCTTCGAGTTTCTGCTGCAGCTCATCGAGCTGATCCTGCGACGGCTGGTCCTGCTGCTCCTGGTCCGGCTCGGTGGGCTGCTGCGGATCCTGCTCACCGTTCTGCTGGCTGTCCTGCTGCTGCTGATTCTGCTGCTGCTTCTCCGACAGATCCTTCTGCTGCTGCTCAAGGGTGTCTGACATATCGCGATTGGGATCCGGGGACTGGTCCTGCGCCTCGTCGCTCTTGCACTCCTCGGGCGTCTCCGCGTTGATGGTGAGCGCCTCCGCGTAGAACGCCTGGGCCCCCTTCAGATCTCCCGCCTCGGTGGCGGCGTCGCCCTGACGCTCCATCACGAACGCCAGGTTGATGCGCACGGCACACACTTCCAGTCCGCGAGCCAGGGACAGCGCGTCTTCGAACTCCGCGCGCGCCTCGGGCAGCTTCTCCGACAGCGCGTAGCCGTCGCCGGCGTTGTAGGGCGCCTTGTACGGTTCGAACCAGTTCAGCGGCTTCTGCCATCCCGCGTTTCGCACGGTTCCTTCGCCGTCGCCGCCGACATAGTCGGTGATCGCGAAGTGCGCGAAGACGAACATGCTGAACAGCTTCACCACCAGCAGCAGGGCGGCGATCGTCAGCGGCAGGGTTCCGATCGCGACCCAGAACCGAACGCGTCGCCGAGTCCGATTGCCGCGGATCAGCGCGTCGGCGGAGGCATGCGGAGCGGTCATCGTTCACCCGCCTTCGTCGCGCGAAGACCACGCATGCTGGCGATCATCATGGCCGCGCGCGCGAGCTCGAACGCCAGGAGGCCGACCACCGCGAGAGCGAAGATCCAGAACAGCTCCGTGACGTTGCCGGTGCTTCCCGCTTCCGCGTAGTTCGTCGACGACTGCGGAGCGTCCGGCAGGGAGATCTCCGCATCGGCGGTGCGGTGCTCGTATTCGAGGCCGAGGTCGGTGCCGATCTGCTTCAGGGTGGTCTCGTCGATCACCGACATCGCGTTCGCGCCCTCGTACTCGATGTATCCCGGATCCTCGCCGTCCGCGCGACCGGTGGTGATCTTCATCGGTCCGCCTTCGGCCGTGCCGTAGCCGAGAACGCGTCCACCGTCGACGTACTTCTTCGCACCGGAGAACGACTCGACCGATTGGCTCACGGTCTGCTCGCCGTCGCCCAGATAGAACAGCATGCGCGAGCGATCGCGACCGGACTCCGCCTCGGCGCCGTCGCGCAGAGTCTGCTCAACCAGCTGCGCGGCGATGCCCACGGAGCTTCCGCGCGACTGCCCGGTGACCTCGGGGCGCAGCACGTCGATCGAGCTCATCAGCGCGTTGGCGTCAGTGGTGAACGGCAGGCGCAGCACCGGCTCCGCGTCGAAGGTGATCAGCGCGAAGCGCGCTCCTGGGTAGGCGTCGACGATGCTCTGCACGTCCTGTCGCACGCCGTCCAGTCGAGGCTGACCGTCACCCCAGTCCTCGGCCACGATGCTCGCCGTGGTGTCGACGGCGATGAGGATGTCGGTGTTCGTGGTGAGCGTCTGGGTCTGTCCGCCCGGAACCGCCGGGCGTAGAAGCATCACGAAGCAGAGCAGCACGAGGAGGGTCCGCTCCGCCCACAGCCAGCGCCGTGCCCCGGTCGGAGCCGTGACAATGTTGCGCACGGTCACGAAGACGCCGCCGCCCACGAGGACGATCAGCACGAAGATGTTCAGGACCGGGTGGAAGATCACAGCCGCACCCTCCACATCAGCGCCACGAATCCGATGGACAGCACGGCCAGCACGGCGAGCGCCAGGTTGGGCGAGTCGCTCCAGATGATCTGCACCTGTCCTTTGAGCTGCGTGGCCGCCTGCTGCTGGACCTCGGTGACGATGTCGTCGACCGTCGTGGCGTCCCGGAGCTCATACGCCTTGCCCCCGGTGAGCGTCGCCGCGTCGGCGAGCTCCTGGGTCATGGTCGCATCCTTACCCGCCACCGGATTGATGGCGAAGACGCGTACGCCCATGGACTTCGCGAACGCGGCCGCCTCGGGGACCGACACGATGGAGGCGCCATTCACCTCGTTGTCGCTGGCGAAGATGATGGTGCGCGAACGCTCCTCTTCGACATGATCGAATCGCATCGCGCAGGCGGTCAGACCGTCGCCGATCAGCGAGGCTCCCGGCCCGTTGAGCGTGCCGCTGTAGTGCTCCGGAACGCTGTCGGTGTAGTCGAAGCTGCGCCGCAGGCTCTGCAGATGCTCGCGGATGAAGTCGTAGTCATCGGTCAGAGGGAAGACCTGGACCGGCGACGAGTTGAAGATCGTGAGTCCCAGCCGCTCGCCCTCGAAGCCGTCGAGGAGGTTCTCGAACACGTCGATGATCTCGAGGTCCACCTCGCTCATCGACCCGGACACGTCCAGACACAGCATGATGTCGCGGTTGGTGCTCACCGGCTGGATGGTCTGCGCGGTCATCGGACGCGCGGCTGCCAGGCCACCCGACAGCACGGCCAGCGCCCCCAGCACCAGGATGCCGGAGAGCGCGATCCGCCGCGTGCGGACGGCGCGGGAGAACGAGGGCAGCGCACGAAGTCGCTCCGCGCGTGCCAGCTGGGCGCCGCCGCCCGTGTCGCGTCGGGAGGTGCGTGCCAGGCCGATCGTCACGCCGATCGCGACGGCGATCACCAGGACCCCGGCGACGATGAGGAGCATGAACGGCCAGTTCAGCGCCATGATCGCACCACCGTTCGCGCGGCCTCGGCTCCGGCCACCGGGTCCACCGGTGGACCGCTGCGGAAGATGCTCGGGTAGTAGTGGCGGCGCAGCGCATCGATCAGCGCTGGGTTGACCCCGAGCTGCTGCAGATCCTGCAGGGAGAGCACGGGTGCCTCCAGGCCGCTGTACTCGTTGACGTACCGTCGCACCAGTCGGCTCAGTTGGACGTTGGCCTCACGCGGAGGCAGCGTGCGCTCGTGGTAACCGCGCTCGATCGCGTCGATCTGGTGCAGATAGTCGCCCTGCAGGCGCGCCACCACGTCGGGCAGGGTGAGCTGGGTGTCGGGTTCGTCGGCGATGGCGTCGGCGACCCGCTTCGGGCGGGTGAACACCACCAGCAGGATCGCGGCGATCACCAGGAGGAGGATGATGCCGAACGCCAGCAACAGCCAGAGGCCACCGTACTGAGTCGGCGGGTAGAGGTCGTCAGGAGCGGACACGCGACCTCCGATTCAGCATCTGTAGGATCTCGCCGACGGCATAGTCCTGGTTGCGCAGCACCGTGTGATCGACCTCCCAGCGCTGGAAGAACTCGCGGCGATGCTCCTCGGCCTGTTCGCGCTTCTCGGTGAGCTCGGCGAGCACCTCGGGATCCCCGTTCACGAAGTCGGGCACTCGCCAACCGCTGACCACGTCGCTGCGCACCGACGCCGATCGATGGCCCAGCACCACGTCTGCATCGGCCACCGTGATCCACAGGAGGTCATGCTGCAGTCGCAATCGCCGGATCAACTGCTCGGTGCGATCGGTGAGCGGGTCCTCGTCCGCGATGACCACGACGATCATCTGCTGTGCGATGGTGCGCGCCACGAAGTCGAGCAGGTCGTCCACAGATCCCGGAGCGGTCGCCGCCGAGATCGTCGAATCGAGCGTGCGCAGCATGTGCTCGAGGGCCGCCTCGCTGCTGCCGGTCTGCACGCGCCGGACACGATCCGCATCGCCGTAGACGAGACCGACATCGTCGCCGTGGCGCACCGTGAGGTAGCCGAGCGCGCCCATCGCGAGGATGGACAGCTCCTGTTTGGGCGCGCCATCCTCAGCGAGCGCGGCCATGGTGCGCCCGGTGTCCACCACGAACAGCACGGTCTGCGCGCGCGTGGCGCGGGTGCGCTTGACCACGAGATTGCCGAGGCGGGCGGACGCGCGCCAGTCGATGTCGCGCACCTGGTCGCCGGTCTCATAGCGACGCAGGTCCTCGAAGTCGAGGCTGCGCCCGTGCAGCAACGACTTGTAAGCGCCGTCGAGCTGGTGCATCGACGATCGCCCGGAGGAGATGAAGAGCTTGCTCTTCACCCGCGGGATGAGGCTGGCCATGTGAGGGATGCGCTCCGGTTACGGGGTGGGGACGGCGCCGAAGATCGCGTCGATCAGGTCTTCGCTGCGCACCCCGTCCGCCTGCCCCTCGAAGGTGAGCAGCACGCGGTGGCGGAGGATCACGTGGCGCAGCGAACGGACGTCCTCAGGAATCACGTAGGCGCGACCCTGCAGCAGCGCGAACGCGCGGGCGGCCTGCAGGAAGGCGATGCTCGCGCGGGGGCTCGCACCGTACTTGATGTAGCGAGCGCGGTCCTCGCCGATGTACGGCGCGGGGTTCCTCGTGACGTACACGAGGGAGACGATGTAGTTGCGAATGGCCGGATCCACGTGGACGCGGGAAGCGATCGACTGCAGATCGCGAACGTCGTCGAGCGTCACCTTCCCATCGCCGGGGTGATCGGGGTCAAGGATGCCGGCGTCGATGCGGTTCAGCACCTCCAGCTCCTCGGCCGGGCTCGGGTAGTCGACGATCTCCTTGAGGAGGAAGCGGTCCATCTGGGCCTCGGGCAGCTCGTAGGTGCCCTCCTGCTCGATGGGGTTCTGCGTGGCGATCACCAGGAAGGGGCGCGGCAGCTTGTGAAGCTCGCCGCCGATCGTGGTCTGCTTCTCCTGCATCGCCTCGAGCATCGCTGACTGGGTCTTCGCGGAGGAGCGGTTGATCTCGTCCAGCAGCACGAAGTTGGCGTGCACCGGTCCGAGCACCGTGCGGAACGTGCCGTGCGCGGCGTCGTAGATCTGGCTGCCCGTGATGTCGCTCGGAAGCAGATCGGGTGTGCACTGGATGCGCTTGAAGTCGGCCTGCACGGTGGCAGCCAGCGTGGAGGCGGCGGTGGTCTTCGCCAGGCCCGGAACCGACTCCAGCAGGATATGACCGCCGGCGATGAGCGCGATCAGCAGACTGGTGCGCAGCCGGTCCTGTCCCACCATGCGAGCCGAGTAGGCGTCCGACACGATCTTCAGGACATCGCGTGCGCGCGTCATCTCCTGCTCTGTGGGTGCGGCTGCAGACTGCTGCATCGTGGTCCCTTTCCGTGCGCGGGGACGGCAGACACCTGTTCCCCCTGGACCACAACGCTACCCGCACCCTGTCCGAGACGCATGTGGATGCCGCTGTGGTGTTGGTGTGTGTTGGTTAGAGTCGCGGCTTCCTGGTTCGTGTGGCGAGCACGATCACGAGGACCACGATGATCACCATCGCGAATGATCCGCCGCCGATGAGCCAGGGTAGTACGGACGCGAGCGTGTCAGGCGCGCTCTCCGCGGCGGGTGGTGTTGTGACGGGAGGCTCGGGCGTTGATGTGGGGGAGCTTGTGGGCGGTATGGCTGTGGTCGGTACGGCTGTGGGCGTGGGCGTGGGCGTGTCGCCCGTGATCTGTTCCCTGGTGGGTACGCCGAGGGGCTGGTTCATCAGCGGGTTCACGTCCGGCAGCGTCGTCGGGTCGGCAGCGAGCAGGTACGGCAGGGAGATCGCACCGTAGCCGCCACCGTTGGTGTCGTTTCTGGGCTGTCCTTCACGCGACTGCGAGGTCGTGGTGATGAGCGCCTGGATGAGCTGGTTGCCGGTCGCGGTGGGGTACTTCTGCAGCAGCAGGGCGAGTGCTCCTGCAACAAGGGGTGTCGCGACGGAGCTGCCATTCGTGGAGGACATTCGGTCCCATCCGTTCGCGCTGCCAGGAACGAGAATATTGACGCCGGGAGCGACGACGGTGACGCTTGGGGTGATCACAGGTCTGCCCGCGTCGGTGAGCAGCATGCCGTCACGCGACACTGCAGCGACAGACACGACACCGTTGAACTGGCTTGGCGCAACTGCTGCGCGCTGCTCTTGGGTGTTGGCGGTGGAGCTCACGATGACGACGCCGGCAGCCAGCGCGTCCGCTATGACCTCAGCATCTTCGTCGTTGTGGAAGGTCTGCGCTTCTGAGATGGAGATGATGCGGTTGCCGTCGGCGACGGCGCGGGCGATCGCCGCCATCGTCGGGGAAGCTTCGCCCGCGCGCCCCACGCAATCCTCTGCGCCACTGGAATAGAACGTGACGGCCGCATCAGGAGCGATACCCTGCATCGGCAACTCGCCGACCGGCCTCGCGACGATGAGCGCCGCCGACGCGGTGCCGTGCAGCGCTGCCGCGTCAACGTCCTGCGACGTCACGGGTACATCGCAACTCGTGACCGGGTCAACCGTGAGCGAAGCACCGGTGAAGAGGTTCAGGTTCGGATTGATCTGCGCATCGATCACTGCGATCTTGACGCCAGCGCCCGTGAGTCCTTCGTTGCGCGCGTCCTCGACGTGCATGCCGGTGTACCACCAGTTGGGCTCCTCGTTGCTTGTCGCTGCGGCGGGGAGGGCTCCCGTGGGCAGCACGGCGAGAGCGGCGATAGTGGCGATGAGCGTGCGGAGTCGGGGGAACCGTCGTCGACGGGTGGAGGTATCAGTCACGACCGCCGGCTCCGGCCGCCTCGGATCGTGGGAGTGGCTCGTCGTCATCGTCCAAGTGTGGGGCAACGAGCCCGGACAGCCCGCGACGCGACTTCGAACTTGTGGACTGGCCACCGCCGGCTCCACTGCCCATCATGCCCATCCCGCCGCCCGAACGTGCCCCCGCTGCCGCAGTGCCAGGTGCGGCTGCGAGAGCGGTCGTCCCTTGGGATCCGTTGAGGCCGGTCTGCATGAGTTTCGCGCCGGCCAGGCTGACCGCACCGCCGGCACCGCCGATGAGGCCCGCAGACCCGGCACCACTGATACCTCCACCAGCGCTCGCACCGCTGATGCCCGTACCACCACCACTCAGCACTCCGCTACCGCTGCCAACACTGAGACCCGTCCCCCGACCAACGCTGGTACCGGTGCCCCATCCGTGAGAGCCGTTACCCATCGCCGAGTCCGGCGTGAGCTCCGGGCGATGCTGTCCACCATCTGTCCCGGGGATGTACGGGCCCGTCGGGTTGGACGTCGCAGGGTCGTAGGGCTGCGGCGTGTATGGCGGAAGCGGCGTGTAGGGCTGATAGCCAGAGCCGCTGTTCTCGCCCGGCACATACGGCGTGTACAGGTTGTCGTCCGGAGAGGTCGGACGGGTGGGAACCCATGAGCCGGGGTCACCCGGTGCCCAAGGAGCGTCTGGGTTGTTCCCGTCAGGATCGTCCGGGCTCCAGGGGCGGGTGGGGTAGTCCGGCGT